>CALXFF010000037.1 GCA_944387525.1 uncultured Clostridia bacterium
AAATTTTCTTTACAATCATTTATTTAATGTAATTTTAAGTTACAAAATTGATTGTTAAATATATTATACGAGGAGAACATTTATGAAAAGAAAAGTTTATAATAACATTTTAAAATGGAAGGAAGAAAGTCAAGGAAAAACAGCTTTATTAGTTGAGGGAGCTAGACGTGTAGGTAAAAGTTATATTGTGGAAGAATTTGCAAAAGAAAACTATAAAAGCTATATACTAATTGATTTTTCTAAAGTATCAAATGAAGTAAAAGAACTGTTTGATAACTATTTAGATAATTTAGATTATTTATTCACATATATTTCAAATTATTATGGTGTAAAATTATATGAACGTGATACAGTATTTATATTTGATGAAATACAATTTTGCCCAAGAGCAAGGGGAGCTATAAAGCATTTAGTAGCTGACGGTAGATATGATTACATAGAAACAGGGTCTTTAATTTCAATTAAGAAAAATGTAAAAGATATTTTAATTCCATCTGAAGAAGAAATGATTAAGATGAATCCAATGGATTTTGAAGAATTTCTATGGGCCATGGGAAATGATACTTTAATGGATTTTATAAAAGAATGTTATAAAAATAAAAAAGAAATGGGGCAAGCACTTCATAGAAAGGCAATGGATTATTTTAAAGAATATTTAATTGTTGGAGGTATGCCTCAAGCAGTTCTAGAATATAGGGAGTCAAGAGATTTTGAAAAGACAGATAAGATAAAAAGAAATATTCTAAATTTATATAGAGAGGATATAAGAAAATATTCTGATGAGCTAAATTTAAAGGTTGAGCAAATATTTGACACAATTCCATCGCAACTTCAAAAACACGAAAAAAAATTTAACATATCAGCTTTAGATGAAAATGCTAGATATAGAAATTTTGAAGGAGCTTTCTATTGGCTATCAGATGCGTGCTTAATTAATATTGCACATAATACAACAGAGCCTAACATTGGATTGGGACAGAGAATAGATAGCAATAGTTTTAAATGTTATTTATTTGATACGGGATTATTATTATCGATGACATTTAACGAAAAAGCTATCATAAATGAGGAAATATACAAAAAAATATTGTTTAACAAATTATCATTTAACGAAGGTATGATTTTAGAAAATATTGTATCTCAAATGTTAGTAGCAGGAGGCAGAAAATTATATTTCTTTTCAAGAAATGATAGAAATGATTCATCAGAAACAATGGAAATAGACTTTTTAATTTCTTCAGATAAAGTAACATCTAAACACAATATAATACCAATAGAGGTTAAATCAGGGAAAAGATATACTTTTTCTTCACTTACAAAGTTAAATAATAAATATAAAGAGTACTTAGGAGAATCAATTGTAATACATACAAAAGATTTAAAAGAAGAAAATGGTATATTATATATTCCTGTATATATGACTGAATTATTATAATTATTAGAAACCAAAAATAACATTACTAGTATTTTTTATAGTAATGTTATTTTTGATTATATATGTTCGCATAATAATATCTTGGTGAGCCAGGAGGGGCTCGAACCCCCGACCCCATGCTTAGAAGGCATGTGCTCTATCCAGCTGAGCTACTGACCCATAACTCAATGACAATAAATATAATAGCACAAAAATATTGCCATGTCAAGAAAAAAATCAAAAAAATAAGCTAAACATGCCAAACAAACCAAAAACAAGAAAAATTATATTAGACAAAATAGAAACAAAAGAAGGTTTTAAATGCTTAGACAAAAACTTTCCACAAAAAATAGCAAGTAAATTACTCATACACATACCAAAAATAGAGCCACAAATCAAAGAAAACTTATAAACTGGATATTCTAAACCTAAGCCTAATGAAGCTAAAAAAGTCTTATCACCTAATTCTCCAATAACAATAGAAATAGCAACAATAATAACAGCACCAAAAGACAAATGAGAAAGTTTATTAAAAAACGAAACTTTAGATTTACTTGAAGAACTTGTAACTTTCTTTTCTGGAAGAAAGCCAATAATACCAAATATAATAAAAGAACAATATGTAAAAAACTTTAAATAAAATTGAAAAGAAGAACTAGAAAAAGAAGCAAGACTACTACCAAATAAAATTGCAATTCCATGACTAAAAAAAGTACCTAAAGCAACACCTAGCAAAATTTTATATGCTCTATTTTTAGCAGAAAAAGACAAAACCAATAACTGTGTTTTATCACCAAGTTCAGCAAAAAATATCATTGAAAAAGCAACAAAGAAAGGGTAAAGCAAATCCATAACAAACTCCAAACAAATTATTTTAATTTCTTTATTATTAAATATAATGAAGATGATTGTTTTTTATTACAAGAAAAATTAAGTTATTCTACGTAAAATTTTAATTAATAACTTCAAAGTCCGTCCCTTAATCCCTAAAAAAAGGGATTTTAGGACCGTCCCCCTAATCCCTATTCTATTGTAAATTTTTTGTGAATTGCTTTACTTTAAAAAAATAAAATGATAATATGTTAGGGAAATACGGATTACGAGAAAAACAAAACAGCAAGAAAGAAACATAAAGAACAAAATAACAAGAAAAAAGGAGGAATTTTTTGTGATAGAGGTAAAAAATGTTACAAAAAAGTATGGCAAAGTTACAGCCGTAGACAATATTAGCTTTACCATAAATGACGGCGAAATAGTTGGTCTATTAGGACCAAATGGAGCTGGAAAAAGTACAACAATGAACATGTTAACAGGCTTTATTGAACAAACATCAGGAACAATCATAATTGACAATTATGATATGTTAAAAAAGCCTAAAAAAGCAAAAAGAGAAATCGGATACATGCCAGAAGGAGTGCCATTATATACAGACCTAACAGTAAGAGAATTTGTTAGATACATGGCAGAAATCAAAAAAGTAGATAAAAAAGAGAGAAAAGAAAAAGTAGAAAAAATAATTGAGCAAACAGGGCTTAAAGATGTCCAAAAAAAATTAATTAAAAACCTATCAAGAGGATATAAACAAAGAGTAAGTATGGCAGGAGCATTAGTTGGAGAACCTAAAATATTAATATTAGATGAACCAACAGTAGGACTTGATCCAAAACAAATAACTGAAATAAGAAACCTAATCAAAGAATTAGGAAAAACACATACAGTTATTCTAAGTTCACATATCTTATCAGAAGTAAGCCAAATATGTAATAAAGTAATAATAATAAATAAAGGTAAAATAGTTGCAGTAGATACGCCAGAACATCTAGAAGATAAAGTATCAAGCAACAATTGCATATATGTAACAGTAGAAGATACTGAAAACAAAATGAAAGATATTAAAGACAAAATAAAAGATATTGAAAAAGTAGAATTAGTAGAAGAAAATGAAGATGGCACAAAAGAATACATGATAGAAGGAAAAAAAGATGTAGACTTAAGAAAAACAATCTTCTCAGAATTTGCAAAAGAAAGTATAACGATTTTTGAGATGAAAAAAGCAGATACAACTCTTGAAGATGCATTCATGAAACTAATAGAAGGAGGGGAAAATAAATAATGTGGGCAGTAATTAAAAAAGAGATTAAATCATATTTCTATTCTCCAGTTGGATATGTATTTATAGGATTATTCTTAATAATGTTTAGCATATTTTTCTATACAGATGTATTTACATATCAAAGCACAAATTTTGAATATATATTTTATTCAGGAGCAACAATACTAACATTTACAGTACCAATATTAACAATGAGAACCTTTGCAGAAGAAAGAAAAACAGGAACAGAGCAATTACTATTAACATCACCACTTAGTATAACAAAAGTAGTAATAGCAAAATTCATAGCAGCAACAATAATAGTAATATTAACAGAACTTTGTACATTCTTATACTTTGCTATCTTAAGCTTCTTTGGAACACCACATTTAACAACAGCATTAGTAACATTACTAGGATTTTTACTATTAGCAATGAGTTATATATCATTCGGAATACTAGCATCAAGCATAACAGAAAATCAAATAATAGCAGGAGTTATAACAATAGGATTTTTCATTTTAACCTGGTTTCTACCAGCTTTTAGCGATATATTTACAAACTTCTCACTTATCAATCTGTTCTCAAAATTTCCATCAGGACAAATTGATATTGCAGATACAGTAACATTTATTACATTTACAATTGCATGTTTATTATTAACAGTAATATTTATGCAAAGAAGAAAAAGTGTAAGATAGTAAAATGTAAGGAGGGAAAGAGTTTGAAAGAGAATAAAGACAAAGAAAATAAGAAAGCAGAAAAAATAAAGGAAAAAGAAGATAAAAAAATAAAAAAAGAGCAAAAGAAACAAGACAAAAAAGAAAAAGCTCCAAACAAATTTATTCAAACAATAAAAAAGAAATGGTTAATAGATGGGACAAAAACAACGATATTAGTTTTATTAATCATAGCAGTATTTATAGCAATAAACCTTGGAATGCAAGCCTTAGACTTAACACCACTTGACTTTACACAAGAGCAACTTTACACATTAACAGATGAAAGTAAAGAAAGAGTAAAAAACATAGATAAAGACGTAAATATCTATTTTATAGGATACTCTGACGAAGATTCAACAGTAGATTTAGCAAAACAATATGGAAAAGCAAATGAAAGAATAAATGTAGAAGCAATAGAAGATGTAAGTACTAGACCAGATTTATCACAAAAATATGGAATCGAAAGTGGAGCTGAAGGAATAATTATAGAATGTGGAGAAAGGTCAAAAGTATTAACAGCAAGTGATTTAGTAACATATGATACATCAACATATGAAACAATAAGCATAGCAGAAGAAAAACTAACAAGCAGTATATTATCAGTAACAACTGATACAGTGCCAAAAGTATATTTCTTAGAAGGATATAGTGATTTTTCACTTTCACAAAATATGTATATGCTAAGTATGTATTTAGAAAATGAAGTTAATGAAACAAATACACTAGACATATTATCAGTTGGAAAAGTGCCAGATGATTGTGACACATTAGTAATCACATCACCTAGCAAAGACTTTGATGATGTTGCAACAAATGCTATATTAGACTATATAAATAGAGGTGGAAATATATTATGGCTAAATGCAGCAATAGCCACAGAAGTAGATTTCCCAAATGTTAATAAAGTACTAGAAACCTATGGAATAAAACCATTTGAAGTAGGAATTATAAGAGAAACAGATACCAGCAAAATGGTCTCAGAACAACCAGACCTAATTATGCCAGATATACAATATTCAGATATAACAAAAGATATATATAATACGACTGGAGTTATATTTGTAAATGCTACAAAAATTAATGTAGATACAGATAATTTAGATGAATTAAATGTAGAAGAAAATGATTTGCTACTTGCAAGTGAAGGTTCATATTTTAGAACAAACTTTAATAATCAACAAAATGGAGTAGCAGATGGAGAAGAAACAGGAACATTTGTAGTTGGAGCTGAAATGGTTAAAACAATACAAGAAGCAGATGAAGAAACAGGAACAGAAGGAATAGAATCAAAATTAGTAATATATGGAGAAAACTATTTCATATCTGATTATCAATTAAGCCAAAACTCTCAATATGGTGCAATTCAATTAGCATATAATAAAGACTTAGTACTAAATTCAATTGCATATTTAACAGATAGAGAAGAAGATATTACAGCAAGAAAAGATACAGGAAGAGTTACTTATACTGCAACACAAGAGCAAGATACAATTATTAGAGTAATTATATTTGCAGTTCCAGCTTTGATAATTATAGTAGGAATTGTTGTATGGCAGGTTAGAAGAAGAAAAAAATAAACTAACAAAAAATTCATTATATAAAAATATATTCATCACATGGATAACATTACAAAATAAATAAATTCTAACATTATCAAGTAGACACCTCTCAAAGACAAGTTTGAGATTCTCCTACTTGATAATGAAAGAATTTATAATATTTTTTCATTCACACATGTAATTCATATGATTTTTATATAATGAAAATTAGTTTCAGAATTAAACAAAAGTGACAGACCTAATTAGAATAACCGAAGAATAAAATACTAATATAAATCATAAAATATTACAAAAACAAAAGGAGAAGCCAACCAAATGAAAGACATAATAAAAGTAGTTTTTGTAATCATAGGAACGTTTATAGGAGCAGGTTTTGCGTCAGGGCAAGAAATATACCTGTTCTTTTTTTCTTATGGGATAAATGGGCTGTTAGGAATTTTAATATCAAGTATATTAATGGGAGTTGTAATATCTAAAACCTTAAAAATTATAAAGCAAAATAATGTACAAAATTATAAAGAATTTTTAAATATAATAATAAGTAAAAATAAAGAGAAAAATCGAGTTAAAAATTCAAAAACTAATAGCAGTTCAACATCAACAGGTATAAAGCTAATAAATTTAGTAGTAAACACATTTACATTAGTAACATTTTTCATAATGATAGCGGGGTTTGGAACATATTTTTCACAAGAATTTGGAATAAACCAAATAGTTGGAAGTTTTGTACTTGCAACAATAACATATATAATTTTAAATACAAGTGTAAGAGGAGTAGTAAAAGCAAATGGGATTATAGTGCCTATTTTAATTATTTTAGTAGGAATAATAGGAATATTAAATTTAAAAAATTTGCCATTATTACAAATAAAAAATTACATGATACCAAATAATAATATAGGATTTATATTACAAGCAATTTTATATGCAAGCTATAATAGCATTTTACTAATACCAGTACTCATTACATTAAATAAATACATAAAAAATAACAAACAAATAAACAAAATTAGCATATTAAGTAGCGGAATAATTGCAATAATGTCAACATTAATTTTTCTACTATTAACTAAAGTAGATGTAGATATTGAAAAATTAGAAATGCCAGCTGTATATGTAGTTTCAAATATGTTCTATATATTAAAATATTTCTATGGATTTGTAATTTTAGGTTCAATATTTACAACAGCAATTTCTCTAGGAATAAGTTTTGTACAAAATACATCTAAAAATGAAAAGAGTTATTCACATATTGTGCTAATTATGTGTATAACTTCTGTTGTGGTTTCAAAAATTGGATTTTCTAATCTTGTGAACCTGCTTTATCCGGTTTTTGGTTATTTGGGATTATTGCAAATATATAAAATAATCACGAAAAATGCACAATAGAAATACTAAAATTTGCACAACAGAACATCAAAAAGTTGCACAATAAAAATGCTAAAACTTGCACAACAAAAACGCTAAAATTTGCACAATGATATTGAAAAACAAAAGAAAATATGCTATTATATATGTAGTTAGGAGTGATAATATGAAACTGACAAAAAAAGGATATAAAGAAAGATTAATAGATAAAATAATTGAAGAAAACCTTAAAATCTTTGGTGCAATTAGTATTGAAGGACCAAAATGGTGTGGAAAAACTTGGACTGCACTAAATCATTCAAATAGTGTTGCATATCTTAATAATACGGCAGATAATTTCAGAGAAAAGCACCTAGCAGAAATGGATGTAAATTTAGTATTAAATAAAGAACAACCTCAATTAATAGATGAATGGCAAGAAGTGCCAGCAATATGGGATGCTATTAGATTTCAATGTGACCAAGATAAAGAAAAAGGAAAATATATATTAACAGGTTCAGCAACACCAGTAACAACACAAATTCATCATTCAGGAGCAGGAAGAATTTGCAAAATGAAGATGTATACAATGTCTTTATATGAATCTGGAGATTCAACAGGAGAAGTATCTTTAGCAGATTTATTTAAAGGAAATGTAAAAAATAAATTAGTAAAAAAAGTAGAACTACAAACACTTGCAGATTTAATTGTAAGAGGAGGTTGGCCAGAATCTATTAACTTAGGAGTAACAGCAGCAAGAAGAATAACAAGAAGCTATATAGAAGCAATATTAGATAAAGATATTAATGAAATAGACGGAGTAAAAAGAGATAGAAACAAGATGGAAATGTTATTAAGGTCACTTGCTAGAAATGAAAGTACAATTTCAACAAATAGTGTTTTAGTAAAAGACATAGGAGATAATGTAACTGAAGAAGAATTAAATGTTAGTAGAAATACAGTTACAGATTATTTAGATGTATTAAATAAGTTACATTTAATAGAAAATCAAAATTCATTCATGTATAACATACGTTCAAGAGCAAATGTGGGAAAAATTGCAAAGAGACATTTTACAGACCCTTCATTAGGATGTGCAGTTTTAAATATAACACCAGAAAAACTAATGAATGATTTAGAGACATTTGGCTTCTACTTTGAAGCTTTATGTGAAAGGGACTTACGAATATATGCAGAAAGTTTAGACGCAAAATTATATCATTATAGAGAAAATAGTACAGGTTTAGAAGTAGACGCAATAGTAGAAATAGCAGATGGAGAATATGGAGCAATAGAGATAAAGCTAGGCTCAAATCAAGAAGAGGAAGCTGCAAAAAATTTGAAAAAATTTTATGATTCAGTTGATGTTAAACCTAAGTTTATGTGTATCATATGTGGACTATATGATGCGATAGTGAAAAGACCAGATGGAATATATGTTATACCAATAACAGCATTAAAAAATTAGAAATTGTCGTTTGAAGAAGTATATTATTTCTACAATTACAATATCAATCAAATAGCAAGAATTCCTTGCTATTTTTTAATTTATATAGTAAAATAAAGCCATAAAAAGCAAAAGAAAACAGCATACAAAAAAGATAAGGAATGTGATAAAATGAAAGATTTTTGGGAAGAAGTAGAAACAGAAAACACAAAAAAGAAAATAAACAAAAAGAAAATAATAACGATATCAGCAATTATAATCATACTAATAGCAATAATAACAATAACATTAATATATATATATAATCAACCTGCAAGAGAATGGATTGATAAAAACATACTAAGAAAAGAAGTATTACAAAACAATGCAACAACAATACAATTAAAAGATGAGCAAAGCAATATATATGCATTCAATAAATACATAGGAATATTAAGCAAAACAAAACTAAACATATACAATCAAAGTGGAAATTCAGAAGCAGAACTAGATATACAAATATCAAATCCATTATTCAATTCTGCAAATCGATTTTTAGCAATTGCAGAAAGTCAAGGACAAAAATTTTATTTAATAGAAGATAAAGAAATTAAATGGGAAGCAGAAGTAGAAGGAAATATATCACAAATTAATGTCAACAAGAATGGATATGTCGCAGTAGCAATTACAGGAACAAGTTATAAAACAGTAGTAGCAATGTACTCACCAGAAGGAAAAGAACTATTCAAAACATATCTATCATCAAGTAGAGCAGTTGATATAACAATCTCAAATGATAACAAATACTTAGCAATTGCAGAAATTGATACATCAGGTACGATAATAAAATCTAGCGTTAAAGTAATTTCAATTGAAAAAGCCAGTACAGACCCAACAAATTCAGTAGAAAATACATTTGAAGGAGAAAATGATAAATTAATAACAAATATCCAATACCAAGATAAAGACAGGTTATTATGTATGTACACAGATGAAATTACGATTATAGAAAATGGAGAAGAAACCATATTAGTAGACAACAACAATAAAAAAGTAATATTTCAATCTGTAGAATTAACAAATAACGCAGTATCAGTCGAAGAAAAATCCTCAGGGCTATTTACTGCAAATTCAGAAGTAAGTATAGTAAGTACAGATAATAAAGAAACAAAAACATATACTGCTGAAAGTGTAGCAAAAAAAATAATAACATATGGAAATAAAATAGCATTAAATTTAGGAACAGAAGTAGAGTTTATAAGTACAGATGGATGGCTAGTTAAGAGATATATAGCAAGTCAAGAAATAACAAATATTGTAATGTCAGAGACAATAGCAGGTATTGTATATAGAGATAAAATTGAAATTGTAAATTTATAGGAGGAAGAAAAATGGTTGGAATAATTATAGATATCTTAATAGTTGTATTTTTAGCACTATCAGTATTCTTAGGATATAAAAAAGGATTTGTATCACTTGCAATAAAATTATGTGCATTTATAATTGCAATCTTAATTACATTTGTATTGTACAGACCAATAGCAAATTTAATAATTAATACAACAAGTATAGATGAAAGCATCGAAGATAGTATATACAACAAAGTAACAGAAACAATGCAAAAAGATAGCAATGATGAATTAACAAGTGATTTAATAGAAAGTGCAAAACAAGGAATGTTAGAACAATCAGCAAGAGAACTAGCAATTAATATTGTATATGCAGGAACAGCTATTGTTTTATTTATCATTGTTAGAATAATATTGATATTTGTAAATGCTTTAGCAAATTTAATAGCCAAATTACCTATTATAAAACAAGCAAATGAAGTAGGTGGGGCGATTTATGGGTTATTGAGAGGTATAGTTATAATTTATTTAGCATTGTTAATTATATATTTTGTTGGAGAATTTTATCCTAATAATATAGCAACACAAAGTATAAACGAAACTACATTAACAAAAGTAATGTATGAGAATAATTTATTTAATATATTTTTTGATTAAAATTTATTGCGTTTTGTGATGAATTTTGTTATACTATTACCATGAAATTTTAGGAGTGAGTATTTTGGAAAACAAAAAAACAAACAAAAGAACAAATACAGCGAAAAATAAAGGAAATGTAAAAAATAATAAAAATAAAAATTCAAATAACGCAAAAAATGCTAAAAACATAAAAAATACAAAGAACACAAAAACAAAACAAAAGAAAAAAATGTCAGTAGGCAAGAAAATATTGCTAATACTTTTACTAATAATATTAGTAGCAGGAGGAGTATTTGCATATAAAACCTATAAAAACGGTGGTGGATTATCAGGAATGCTTGCAACAGCAGTTGGGCATGATGAAAACACAAAGAAAAATCTAGGAGAATTTAGATGCTTAGTATTAGGAATAAGTACAGACGAAGAAGGGGCATTATTAACAGACACAATAATGGTAGCATCATATAATCCAAACACGCAAAAAGCAACACTTCTTTCAATACCACGTGACACTTATACAGGAAATACGCCATCAAGAGCAACAGCCTATGAAAAGATAAATTCAGTATATAGTAGACATGAAGATCCACAAGATGTTTTGGATGAAGTAAATGAAATAACAGGATTAAACCTAGAATACTATATAATAGTAAAAACAGAAGGATTTATAAAATTAGTTGATGCAATTGGTGGAGTTACATTTGATGTTCCAATAGATATGGACTATGATGATACATCACAAGACTTACACATCCATTTAAAAGCAGGAGTTCAAGAATTAGATGGAGATAAAGCAGAACAATTAGTGCGTTTTAGACATAACAATAACGGAACATCATATCCAGAAGAATATGGAGACAATGACACAGGAAGAATGAGAACTCAAAGAGATTTTATAATGGCAGTAATAGAGCAAACAGCTAAAGTAGAAAACATATTCAAATTAGGACAAATATTAGAAGTAGCAGAAGAAAATGTAATAACAAATATAGATTTCAATGTTGCAAAAGACTACATTCCATATGCAGTTGAATTTAGCACAGAAAATCTATTAACAGCAACATTACCAGGAGAAAATACAAATAAAAATACATCAGGAACATGGATATTTGTAGCTAATGAAAAAGAAACAAAAGCATTAGTACAAGAATTATTTTATGACAGAGATTTAGAACAACCAACTGAGGAAGCTGGAAATACAACTGGAAATGAAACAAATAGCACAAGTAGCAGTAGCAATAGCTCAACAGGAAATCAAACGAGCAGTTCAAAAGTAAGTAAAGCAGATATAAAATTAGAAATACTAAACGGAAGTGGAAATGGCAAGAAACTACAAAATGTAGTAAATGAATTAGAAAATGCAGGATATGAAGTGTACAGGACAGGAGAAACAAATTCTACTTCTAAAACGACAATAATTAATAAAAAAGGTGCAGCAGATACAATATTAGAAAATATCAAAACAATTCTTGGAGTTGGAACAATATCAAATTCACAATCAAGTTCAAGTAAAGCAGATGTTACAATAGTAATTGGAAGAGATTATGAATAATGTCGCACTGGGGACGTTTCCCATGCGACATTCTCTAACTATAATTTAAGTTTATTATCTATAATATCTTTTAGTTCTTTTATACTTTTTAGGTGTATAATAAAAAATTCTATAAATCAAAAGTAAAGCAACAAAAATCACAGCAATATATATTATAAAAGTAGGAATACGAAATTCTTCAACATCATGAGATGCAATCAAATCAGTAGTATATTCAACTCCATTAACAGTATATGAAACTTTTCCTAGTACATCTCCTCCATAAATAGGAGCTTTAATTTCATCATTCAAAACAATATTTGGTTCTATATTTTCAGTATTTTCAGAATTATCAACTAAAGCATTAATATTCTCACTAACTAATAAATCTAATTGTTTAGTATCTTTAGTAGCATTTGAAACTTCTATTTGAGTTGCTACATCCTTTTCATTTGCAATAGTTTTTAAAGAATAATTATTATATCCATATTCAAATAAAGAAATAGTATCTGCAAATCTTGAATTAGATGTAGGACAACCTAGTACAACATTTATTAATTCTATATCATTGTTATAAGCAACACTAACTAAACAATCTCCAGCTTGAGTAGTAAAACCAGTTTTACCAACTGTAACATAAGAAGTATAATATTGACTTTCTGGAACTAATAAATAATTAGTAGAAGAATATAGACGGCTATCATGCATATTAGTTGCAGGAATAGCACAAGAAGCCATACCAGCAAGTTTTCTAAAATCTTCATTTTTAATACAATATTGCATTAATTTAGCTAAATCATATGCAGTTGAATAATGATTTTCATCATGTAATCCATAAGCATTTGTGAAGTGTGTACCAGTTAAGCCCAGCTCATTTGCTTTTGTGTTCATCATAGAAACAAAGCTATCAATAGAACCACCAACATATTCGGCTAGGACATTTGCAGCATCATTTGCAGAATGAGTTAAAAGCATTTCTAGAAGCTGTTCAATAGTTAATTTCTCACCGACTTGAATATTTGCTATTGAATAACCACTAGGAATAGATGTAACAGCATCATGGCTTGCAGTTGTTACATCATCTAAATTACCATTTTCAAGAGACAAAATAGCAGTCATAATTTTAGTAGTACTTGCAGGGTACATTCTTTCATTCTCGTTTTTGCCATACAAAATTTTATTAGTTCTATTATCAATCAAAATTGCACTACCAGCTGAAATTGTTGGCTCATTAGCTGCATATGTGTTTAATGTTATTACATTGCAAAATAAAAATATTAGTAGAAATATCATAATAACATATATCTTTTGTAATCTATTTTTAAGCATTTTTGTATCATTCCTCTCGTAATTCATAACTTATATTAATATATCGTATTATGTCGAAAATTTCAATCAATTTTAAAAAAATAAAAAACAAAAAAGGAAGGTGCGTATGAAAAAATTAAATTTAAAACAAAAAAAGATAATAGCAATTATTCTAATTATATTAGTTATAATTGCATATTACTATCTATATTTAAAAAACTCAACAGAAGAAATAAGTAATCAAGATTTAGAAGTTAATAATACACAAGAAAGTAATCAGACAAATGAAACAGAAAAAGAAGGCGAAGAGACAATTGTAGTACATATATCTGGAGCAGTAAATATTGAAGGAATTGTAGAGTTAGAAGCAGGAAGTAGAATTGCAAATGCAATTGAAAAAGCAGGAGGAGTTAAAGAAAATGCAGATATGACAGATATAAATTTGGCATATCCACTAGAAGATGGAATGAAAATACATATACCAACAAAAGAAGAAACAGAGGCAAATAAAAATAACGAAAATATGATTGATGAAAGCTATGTTACTTCTTCATCTGGGGGAGTAAGTTCAAAAGAAGATACAAATAGTACACAAGGTAGCAGCAAATCAACTACAAGTAATGAAAAAGTGAATATAAATACAGCCACACAAGAAGAATTAGATACATTGCCCGGTATAGGTCCATCAATTGCATCAAAAATAATAGACTATAGAGAACAAAATGGCAAGTTTAATAGTATTGAGGAAATTAAAGAGGTTAGTGGGATTGGTGATGCAAAATATGAAAAAATAAAAGATTCAATTACAATAAAATAATACGATATATAATAAAACACTTGACATTTTAAAAAATCCATATTAAAATGTTAGCGAAGGCTAACAAAAAATTAAAGCTAAATAAAAATTATGCCTCAGGAAGGAAAATAATCATGCAACTAACCAATTCCCAAGAGGAATATTTAAAAACCATATATTTACTAGAAAAAAACAAACAAAAAGTGCGAGTAACAGATATTGCTCAAAAAATGAATATAACAAAACCAAGTGTAAACAAAGCACTTAGAATATTAAAAGATTTAAAACTAATTAATTATGAAGTATATGGAAATATAGAACTAACAAAAGAAGGTAGGCAAAATGCAAAAGAAATAATAAAAAAACAAGACACACTAGAAATATTTTTAATAGGAATATTAGAAATAGAAAAGAAACAAGCAGAAGAAGAAGCAAAAGCAATAAAACATGCAATGTCAAAAGAGAGTATAGAAAAATTAGACAACTATATTACCAAAATATTAGACTTAGGAGATTTAAAATGCGGATATGATGTGAATAACGAAAAATGTAGGAGTTGCATCAAAATAACTGCAAGGGAAAGGCTAAAAAAAGCCAAAGACAGTGAAATTAAAATATAAAAAGATTTATAGGTAAAACTAATGCAATCCGTCTAAATATAGTAAAAGAAGTAGAACACGGTTGAAAAATAAGTAAAAATTGGGAAAGGAAAGTGAGCAAAATGCTATTAGAATTACAAGATATATGTTTTGAAAGAGATAACAAAAAAATATTAAAAAATATAAATTTAGAACTAGACATAGAAAAATTTATTGCAATAACAGGTCCAAATGGATCTGGAAAATCAACATTAGTAAAAATCATAATGGGGATTGAAAAACCAGATTCAGGAAAAATCATATTTGAAGGAAAAGATATAACAAACTTACCTATAAATGAAAGAGCAAAATTAGGAATTGGATTTGCATTTCAACAACCAGTAAAATTCAAAGGAATAACAGTTTATGATTTATTAAAAATGGCAGCCGGAAAGAAAATAACAAAAAAAGAAGCATGTGATGTTTTATCAAAAGTAGGATTATGTGCTAAAGAATATGTAGATAGAGAAGTAAATGGATCATTATCAGGAGGAGAATTAAAAAGAATAGAAATTGCAACAGTAGTATTAAGAAAATCAAAATTAACGATTTTCGATGAACCTGAAGCTGGAATAGATTTATGGAGTTTCAACAACTTAATAGAAGTTTTTGAAAATATGAGAGAATTAATAAAAGGAACTACGTTAATCATTTCACATCAAGAAAGAATATTAAATATCGCAGATGAAGTAATACTTCTAAAATCAGGACAAATTGCAGATAGAGGAAGCAGTAAAGAAATTTTGGATAAAGAAATGATTAATAAGAAGTGTTGCAAAGCAAATAAATGTAATGCATAAGCGTTGAAAAATCAAGGTGGATTAGAGGGTGTCCCTATTGCACTAAAAAGTGCAAATTGGGCCGTCACCATTGCACCAAGAAAGGGATGAGATGAAAATGGATAATAAAATCAATGATATAGATAAGGAATTATTAAATGAAATATCAAACTTAAAAAATATACCAAATGGAGCATATAATATAAGAAAAAATGGACAAGGAATAGAAAGAAAAGTGACAGACAATGTCAATATAGTAACTAAAACAGACAAACCAGGAATAGATATATATGTAAAAGAAAACACAAAATTCGAATTTATACATATTCCAGTAATAATAACAGAAAGTGGATTAACAGACGTAGTATATAATGATTTTTACATAGGAAAAAATGCAAATGTCATAATAGTTGCAGGCTGCGGAATCCACAATGACCATCACAAGAATTCACAACATGATGGAATACATAAATTTTTCTTAGAAGAAGGAGCAAAAGTAAAATACATTGAAAAACACTATGGAGAAGGAAATGGTGATGGAAAGAAAATTTTAAATCCTGTAACAGAGGTATATTTAAAAGCAGGAAGCAGTATGGAAATGGAAAGCACACAAATTAAAGGAGTAGATTCAACAATAAGAGAAACAAAAGGAGTGCTAGAAGAAAATACAAACTTTGTTGTCACAGAAAAAATCATGACACATGGAGAACAATTTGCAAAAACAATATTTGATGTAGAATTAAATGGAGATAATTCAAGTGCACATGTAACATCTAGGTCAGTTGCAACAGATAACTCAAAACAATATTTTATCTCTAAAATATACGGAAATGCAAAATCATTCTCACATAGTGAATGTGATGCCATAATAAAAGACAACGCAATTGTTTCAGCAGCACCAGAGGTAGTTGCAAACCATGTTGATGCAAACTTAATACATGAAGCAGCAATTGGAAAAATTGCAGGTGAGCAAATTACCAAATTAATGACATTAGGATTTTCAGAAGAAGAAGCAGAACAAGAAATCATAAACGGATTTTTAAAATAATGTCCATTTGGGGACGTTTCCGTGTGGACATTTTTGTCCAAAAAGAAACGTCCCGGAATGGACATTTTCGAAAAAATGTGAGATAATCTGTTCAGAGGTGGTTTGTTTTGGAAAAAGGTAAACATGCATTAAGTAAGAGAGAACAAATAAAGCAAAGAGCAAAGAAACAAATAGCACAAAGATTAATAATACTTGTAATATGTTTAATCTGTATAGTAATTTTAATACAAACACAAAATGAAAATAGAGAAGTAAGTGCAAGTCAAGATAAAAGTGTAGAACAGCAAGAAGCGGAAAATCAAGAACTGAAAGGAACTGGAGAAAACGAAGAAAATAATGCAGATAGCAATAACAAAGAGTCGCAAACAGAGACTCAAGAAGTTCCAACGACTCCGACAGAAGATGAAGAAATAAAAACCTTAATAGCAGAAATAAAAACAGCAAATAACCTAACAGCTGATAATTTTGCATTTTTCTATTACAACCCTCAAACACAAAAATATTACTTTGATAACCAAGACAAATATTTCAAAGGTGCAAGTACAGTAAAAGTACCTGTTGCAATGATATATTATGATAAAATCAGAAATGGAGAATTAACAGAAGAAAGCACTTTGCAATATACAAGTGATGATTATGAAGCAGGAGGAGGAACAACAGCATCAAAATATAAGGTAGGAAATTATATTCCAATTAGTTTTTTACTTGAACAAAGTATAATAAATAGTGATAATACGGCAGTAAATATATTAATAGATGGAATTGGGTACAGAAAATGTAGAGAATTAATGGCTCAATATTCTGATGAGGAATTTATAGCTGATTTTTATACATCAAACTTAACAAAAGCATCTTTTGGGTTTGATATAATAAATCACCTATATCAAAATCAAAAAAACTATCAAGAATTAATAGGGTATATGAAACAATCATCATTTGGTGAATATTTAAAGAAATACATAACGGAATATGATGTGGCTCATAAGTATGGAAGTTATGCAGGTAATGTACATGATTATGGAATAGTATTTGCAGATAGTCCATATTTGATAGGGGTATATACACAAAATGTACCAAATGCAGATGAATTAATTGCAAACATAAGTAGACAGGTACTTGATAAAAAATTAGATAAAAATGAATAAAATAAGAATAAATATAATTGGTTAAGAATATAATATAAATAGAAAATATATATTAATTTTGGTTTCAATAGAATTTTGAATGCACAAACAACACAAAATTCGTTTAAATTAACTAAAAGTGTTGACAAACAAATATAAATGGGTGTATAATAAATACTGTCGAAACATCGCGGGGTGGAGCAGTTGGCAGCTCGCAGGGCTCATAACCCTGAGGTCGAAGGTTCGAGTCCTTCCCCCGCAACCAATTTAAGCACTTACCACTAGTTGGTTAAGTGCATTTTTTTTTTACAAAAGAAAAATTATGTCAGAAGTAGAAATTATAAAAATATATGATATAATAAGAAAAATATAGAAAAAGAGAGAACAAAAAATGATGAAAAAATATGAGAATAAAACTAACGTAATAGGGGAACTAATAAAAAAGAAAAGAGAAGAAAAGGGACTATCAAAAGCAGCACTATCCAGAAAATTAGAACTTCATGCGGTATATATAAGTCCAACAGCATTAAATAAGATGGAAACAAATAGAATGATTATAAAAGACTTTGAATTAATAGGATTAACCAAAGTTTTGCAAATAGATTATGCAGATTTGCAAAACACAATCGAATAAATCCAAATTAATTTCATATAAAATAATATTTAGATATTAACTAAAATATAATATTATGGTATAATAATAACACTTATTATACAGTATAAATACTAACATTATAAAAATAAGTGTAATAAAAATGCAAAGGAGGAAAATAAAATGGAAATTATAAAAGTAAACGGTCAAAATTTTGAAGAAGAGGTTATAAAAAGCGAAAAACCAGTACTAATTGATTTTTATGCAGATTGGTGTGGACCATGTAAAATGCTATCACCAATTATCGACGAAATTGCAGAAGAAAATTCTGAAATAAAAGTAGTAAAAGTAAATGTAGATGACGCACAAGATTTAGCAATGAAATACCAAGTAATGTCAATACCTACATTAGTTGTTATCAAAAATGGTGAAGAAGTTAATCGTTCAGTAGGTCTAATAGATAAATCACAAGTTGCAAACTTAATAAAATAAATTATATAAAATAAAGATAATTAACTAAACTCAAAATATTAGATAAAATATTCAATATCTTATCTGATATCTTGAGTTTATTTTTATTGTATATGAAAATAATCGACATATATTTTTCTGAAAAAACACTTGACATACGTATTAATACGTAGTATAATTGGATTCAGAAAGGAGGATAATAAATGCGTAGTAAACAGCTAATCAAATTGCTAAAGCAAAATGGTTGGCAGGAAATGTCTCAAAAGGGCTCTCATTTAAAAATGAGAAAACGGAAACCAAATTGAGATAATTCCAATACATAATAAAGATATACCAATCGGGACAGCTGAAGCAATATTAAAAAGGACGGGGTTGAAATGATTACCCCTTCCTATACTACACTACAAAATTTTAGTATGCTGGAGGAAAATACTTTAATTTTATAAAAATCTGTTTACTACTTATTTTTCTTCTTTCTATTTTAATTATTGATATTGTAAAAAGTTACATGAAAAATAATGAAAAAGAACATTGAAAACTAAATATTGGTAAAAATCCGATAATCG
>CALXFF010000038.1 GCA_944387525.1 uncultured Clostridia bacterium
TGCAATTTTTCATTTCTTAAATCTAAAAATCTATATTCTAATCTTAAATCTTCTCTTACTTCTTGGTCTGTATTTATTTCAAATGGAAGTATATTTTTGCACTTTCCTAATACTTCTATTTTACTTGCTTCTACTTCTATTTCTCCTGTTGAAATTTTGTTATTTTTGCTACTTCTTTCCACAACTTTTCCATTTATGTGGATACAACTTTCTGTGGTGTATTCTTTTACTTCTTCTTGTAGTTTTTCGTCATGGATTACTATTTGTGTTATTCCAAATTCGTCTCTTAAGTCTATGAATATCATTCCACCTAGGTCTCTTATTTTTTGAATCCATCCTGCTAATTCTACTTCTTCTCCTACATTTTTTATTGTTAGTTCTCCACATGTTTTTGTTCTATACATTGTCTTCACCTTTTCCTTTTTTAATATGAGAGTATTATATCATACTAGAAGCCTTAAGTAAATACAAATTTGGTAGCATATCTAAAAAATAGTAGATTTTAAATGTTCTTTTAAAATCCACTATTTTCTAATGTTGCTTCATATTCTTGTTCAATATTTTCCATTTGATATTCTTCTTGAATTTTGTTTATCTCTTGTAATTGATTATTATTCTTTTCTCTAACATTCATATATATAATTAACAATACAATAGTAATAAAAATCATGGCAACAAGTACAAATAATGTAGCAGATCCATTTTCTTTTCTCATTATTATTCTCATCCCTTCCTAATCTTGTTGAAAAAGATTCTTTTTATGATATGATATATTTTTTATTTGTCTTTGTCAATAAATTTATATTAATTTTATTGAACTTTTATTATTTTAATGGTATGATAAAAGTGTAAGTATATGAGAAAGGAGAAAATGATATATTAATTCATCGAGTATATCATTTAAAATAAAATATGTCTAGAGAATTTGATTTTTATGATAAAACTAGTTTAAAATCATATAACTTAAATGAAAGTATGAGATATCAATTAGATATGTTAGATAGGCTAGATGTTTTCACTAGAAAACATTCCGAAAATGTTGCTAGCTTAACATGTAGACTTTGTGAATATCTGCATTGCAATAAAAGTTTTACTGCTTATTGCACAATTTGTGCTTATTTACATGATATTGGTAAATTATATATTCCACCTGAAATTTTACAAAAGCCTTCTAAATTGACTGATGAAGAATATGAAATAATGAAAACTCATACTACAATAGGTTATAATATATGTATGAGTGATTTACAATTACGACCTTATGCAGCTGGACCATTATATCATCATGAAGCTCTTAATGGCACTGGCTATCCTCAAGGTTTAACTAAAAAAGATATTCCTTATGAAGGTCAAATTATTCGTGTGGCTGATGAGTATGACGCAATTGTTAGTAAAAGGCAATATAAATCTCATGTTGGAATTTCAGATACATTAAAAATATTAATCGAAGATTCTAAACCAGGTAGCGGTATTAAACAATCTGATGTTTTAGCTCATATGTCTAAAGAATGTAAGTTAGGTAAAACTAACCCTGCTATTGTTAGAACACTTTTTAAAGTAGTTATTGATGATATTATATATGAAATTTCTTATACGCAAGACTATGTAAAAGAACTAAAAGATGAATTAAAACGTTTTGAACAAATAAAAAAATATGCTGAAAAAATGGAAAAGGCTAAAAATCAAAAGGATAAAAATTATTATTTAGAAGGCATGAAAATGCTTATGAAAAATACTGAAACTGTTGATAATTATTTGGAATATTATGAACAATATAAAAACGCTTATGAAACTAGAAAAAATATAATAGAAAATCTTTTTAAAGAAATTCAAATCATTAAGAAATTGAAAGTTTAGGAAGGATGATTTGGGGACGGAGGAAAAATCATTGAAGGATAATGATTTTTCCTCCGTCCCTAAATCATCACTCTAGTCCGAAGCTGACTCCTAAGGCATTGTTTATTCTATTTATAACATTTTCATCATCTATATGACCTATTCTTTCTTTTAATCTGCTTTTATCTATTGTTCTTATTTGCTCTGCTAATACAACTGAATCGCTTTTTAATCCACAGTTTTCTGAGTTCAATTCTATATGTGTTGGTAATTTCGTCTTTCCTGTTTGAGAAGTTATTGCTGCTGCAATTACAGTTGGGCTATATTTATTTCCTAAGTCATTTTGTATTATTAAAACTGGTCTAATTCCACCTTGTTCTGAACCAACTACTGGACTTAAATCTGCATAAAACATATCTCCTCTTTTTATTTGCATATTTTTCACTCCTAATATTTCTATATTGTCAAGTATATTTCATGCTATTTAAATATTAGCAAAGGTTATTTTATTTTCACCTCATTATATAATATGTAAACCTTATTGTTTTTGTTAGTCCATTCAATTTCTAATTGTGTAGGTAATTTTGTTTTCTTATCTATATAAAGTGTTTTTCTGCAATTGTTATTTGCATTATTATATGTTGTGTACATTTTTATTTCATTCTCGTTTTCATCATAATTTGCTTTACTATCACTTTTATAATCTTCTATAAAACTGCTTAAATCTAAATTATTGTTTGATATATATTGATAGTTTTCAATCATGCTACTTAAATTTAGTGTACTATTTTCTAAGGTTAATTTGTTTCCTTCTCTTATTATTTTCGTTCCTGCAATATTGGCTGGTTCTATTACTTCTTGTGAATTCGAATCTTGAGATTTATATTCTTGTTTTATAAGATAATTATTTTCATTTTTATTTGATACTACTTTTACGTTGATGGTTGCATTATATGAACTAATATTTAAAATATTTTCTACAATTTCTTGACTGTTATTAGTATGACCAATTTTTGACTTTTTAGACGCATTTATATAAAAAATTAAAATTAATATAATAAAAAAAATTATGATAGTTATTAGAAAAAACGTTTTCTTTTTCAAGACATTTCCCCCTTATTTACTATCATAATATTTTACAAGGTCTTAAAATATTCATCTATGTAATTTATTAATTCATCTTCCTGTTCTATTGTGTTTATTTTATTTCTAAATTCACTTGAATTCTTCAAATTTTTTGTATACCACGCAATGTGTTTTCTAAGTTCTTTTACTGCTATTTCTCCTTTTTCTTTTACTGCCAATTCAATATGTTTTTTTATGACTTCTAGCTTTTCTTCATTTGTTGGCTTTGGCAATTTTTCTCCTGTTTTTAAATAATGTATTATTTCTCTAAATATCCATGGATTGCCAAATGCACCTCTTCCTATCATTATTCCATCTACATTAGTCTCTTTAAACATTTCTAAAGCCGATTCTTCATCAGTAACATCTCCATTACCAATTACAGGTATTGATACAGCTTCTTTTACTTGCTTTATTATGTCCCAATCTGCTTTTCCAGTGTAAAATTCACTTCTCGTTCTTCCATGTACAGTGATTGCTGAGATTCCATTTTGTTCTGCAATTTTTGCTAATTCTACTGCTACAATGTTGTTTTTGTCCCATCCTTTTCTAATTTTTAATGTAACTGGTTTGTCTGAATTTTGTACTACTGCTCTTATTATTTTTTCAGCTTTTTCTAAGTCTAAAAGTAATTTGCTTCCATCTCCATTTTTTACTACTTTTGGTGCTGGACATCCCATATTTATATCGACTATATCTGCTAATTTGCTTATGTATTTTGATGCGTATCCCATTGTTTCTTCGTCACTTCCAAATATTTGAAAGCTAATTGGTCTTTCTTCTCCTTCTGTATTTAATAATCTTTTTGTTTTTTGGTCATTGTGAAAAATAGCTTTACTACTAGCCATTTCTGTACATACCATTCCTGCTCCAAATTGTTTACAGATTATTCGAAAAGGCTGGTTTGTTACACCAGCCATTGGAGCTAATATTAAGTTATTTTCTAATTCTACATTTCCTATCTTTAATTTTTTTAAATACTTCATTTTTGCCCCTTTTAATTAACTATTGTTTTTTTATAATATTTTAGTTCTATCTAACCCTAATTAGAGTTGGTTTATTTCACAAAAATAGTTTTTTGCCTTTTACTACTTATATTTAATAAAATTCCAATACATATATAATTAGTAATTAAAGAACTTCCTCCATAACTTATAAATGGTAAAGGTACTCCAGTTATAGGCAATAACCCCATTACCATTCCTACATTTTCTATCACATGGAATAAAAATACTCCTGTGATTCCTGCTGCTATTAATGTTCCTGTTTCGTCTTTTGCTGTTTTTGCAATAAAAAATCCTTTAACTATGAGAATTACATAGCAAATTACAACTAGCGCTGAAACTACAAATCCCATTTCTTCTCCAATTACGGCAAATATGAAGTCTGTTGTTTTAGGATATAAATATCCTAATTGTGTTTGATTTCCTTTGAGTAATCCCATACCTGTTAGCCCACCTGCTCCTATTGCAATTTTTGACTGAATTATATTATATCCTGCTCCTCTTGGATCTGATTCAGGATTTAAGAATATATCAATTCTGGTTTTTGCGTGTTCTGGTAATATAAAATTATATATTATTGGAACAGAAACTACTATTAGAATGGCTGATACAATAATATATTTTTTATCTATTCCTCCAACAATTAACATCATTATTGTTGCAACTATAAATGCTGCAGCTGTTCCATAGTCTGGTTGTTTTATAATTAGCAAAATTGGAACTCCTACAATTGCTAATAATATAAGTAATCTTGTTGGCTTATTAATATCTTGTCTATTTCTTTCTTGTATTTTTCTCATTGCAAATGTAAAAAATAGTATTACAAATATTTTAGCAAATTCTCCTGGCTGAAATGAGAAAGCTCCTATATCAAACCAACTGGTTGCTCCATTTACAGGTGTTGTAAATAGTACTGCTATTAACAGTATGATAAATAATCCATATAAAAACGGTGAAATTTTGACTAAAAAATCATAATCAATTAACATGACTACTATCATTATAACTAAACTAACACCAAGCCATATACATTGTTTATAGAATTCATCATGTTCTGTTTCTTGTGTTGCAGAAAACAAAGCAACTAGCCCTATAATACTAAGGATAATTGCAATGATTAATATACTCCATTCTATGTTTTTTAACTCTCTTTTTCTCATCAAATCAACTCTTTTTCCTAATTATTCTTCTGTTTTTACTTTTTCTTTCTTTTCACTTTTTACTTTCTTTGTTTTGTTATTATCACTTTTTGTTTCTTTCTTTTCTTCATTTTTTATTTTATCTGTTTGTTCTGAATCTGTTTCTTTATTTTCTTTTGACTCTTTTTTTTCTTTTTTATTTTCTTCTGTTTTTGAATTCTCTTCTTTTGGTTTATTTTCAGTTTTTGAATTGCTTTTTTCTGATTTGTTTTCATTCTGTTTATTAGCTATTTCTTTCTTGTCTGGATTTTCTTCTTTTTTGCTTTCATCTTTGTTTTCTTCATTTTGTTTATTTTCTTTTTTATCTATTTTTCTTGCCTCATTTTTTATATTTAATATAGGAATATTGGCATATAAAGCTGGTGCTCCATTTGTTCCATCCTCATTTTCTTTGTTTGTCAATCTAACATCTATTGCACCTTCATCTACTTCTATATATTTTTTTATTACTTCTATTATTTCTTGTTTCATAAGCTCAAGAAAATCTGCAGATACATTTGCTCTGTCTTGCATCAAAACTAAATGCAATCTTTCTTTTGCTGCATCTTTTGAATTATTTGCTGTATTTTTTTCTTTCTTATTGAATTTCTTTAAAAATTTCACCACGTTTTCGAACATTATTCCTACTTACCCCCAACTGTTATTGTTTTTTGAATAATCTTTTTATTTTTGCAAAAAATCCTTTTTCTCTACCAGGAATAGTTACTTCTATTTTTTCTCCTAATACTCTTTTTGCTATTTCTATATATGCCTTACCTGATGGTGCTCTTTTATTTTGTATAACTGGTTCTCCTTTATTTGTTTGTGTAATGATATATTCATCATCTGGAACTACACCTATTAAGTCTATTGATAATAGGTCTACTATATCATCTACATCCATCATTTCTCCTTTTTTTACCATGTTTGGTCTTATTCTGTTTATTACTAATTCTGGATTTTTTATTTCTGATGATTCTAGTAATCCTATAATTCTATCTGCATCACGAATAGCAGATATCTCTGCTGTTGTAACTACAATTGCTCTATCAGCTCCTGCAATAGCATTTTTAAATCCTTGTTCAATTCCTGCAGGACAGTCAATTAATATGTAATCAAATTCTTCTTTTAGTTTTCCAACTAATTCTCTCATTTGTTCTTCATTAACTGCACTTTTATCCCTTGTTTGAGCTGCTGGTAGTAGGTATAATTCTTTAAATCTTTTGTCTTTTATTAAAGCTTGTCTTAATTTACATTTTCCTTCTACAACATCTACTATGTCGTATACTATTCTATTTTCTAGTCCCATTACAACGTCTAGATTACGCAACCCTATGTCAGTATCAACTAATGCAACTTTTTTTCCTTCTAGTGCTAAACTTGAACCTAAATTTGCTGTTGTTGTTGTTTTTCCTACTCCACCTTTTCCTGATGTTATTACTATTACTTCTCCCATAATTTTTATTCTCCTCCTTAGGATTTTAAAACACTTATTCTAACGTTTTTATCATACAATGAAAATGTAAAAAAGTCAATGAATTTTGTGTGAAAATTACAAAAATATTTCTAAAATATTACATTTTTGTTACGAATGTGTTTTTCTGATATTTTCAATATTATATAACTTATATAAAAAAAGTAGGAAATATAATGTTCCTACATTTTTTTATTTTTTACATTATTCTACTACAAGGCATATACGGAAAGTTCCTGTATTGCTACTGTCTCCAAGATTACTACTATAAGCAAATATTCCTGCAACAGATCCACTTCCATAATCTCCACCTCGGCCAAAGAAAGGATAAGCTAAACTTAGATAAATGGTATTATCATTATTCCATCCGTTTGTTTCTTGTACAGCATCTCCTGTAATTCCAGAGTCCTCATATACTGTAGAATTTTCATCACTTATTCCTGTTGTAAATTTACTATTTGAAACTGAGAAATTTCCAGAGTCATAATATCCACTTGTATATTCCCATCCACCGCCTGATAAGTCATATATTCCATATACATTTCCTGTACTACTTGCTAATACTCCTTTTTCCATATCATTATATTTATATTTTATATCCTCTGTTGTAGCATTTGTATTTCCACCTGAAATTCCTGTTATACCTTCACTACTATTATTTATTGCTATTTCTGTTCCATTTCTTCCATATTGACTGTATGTTAAATATGCTACTGCTCCCCATTCACTATTTTTTAGCATATGACTTTTTAAATTTGTATCGTATGCTTTAGATAAATCATATATTTCTCCTATTGTTAAATTTTTCCAATTTATAACATTTGGTTGTACTTTTATAGTTGTACTTGTTCCTGGGTTTCCTTCTTCAGAATCACTTCTTGCTGATTCATATTTTCCTATCCATATTCCTGGTAGTTCTGTTGCCCATCCGCCTCCATAGTTGGCATCCTTCGTGAATGCTGGATGAATTATATAGTCTGTATCTGGATTTAATGTACTATCATTTGCATATTTACAAATAGTTCCATCAAATGCTTCTACACCTGTACCTATTATAAATTTTACATCTATTGAGCCACCTTGACTAATATCGTCTGGATTTTTATAGTTTATCTTATATGCAAATCTTGGTATCCATACAAAGTAACTATCTACTCCATCTTTTGTTAATTTTGCATTTGCCCATTGACTTGTTCCACCATTTTCTGTTGTTCCTGTTTGTTCTTCATAATTATATGCTGAATTAGTTTCATCTACTACCCATTCTTCTTGCTCTTCATCATATTTTACTAGTTCCATTCCTTCACCTAGTTCTGGTGAGTTTACTTCGTCTGTATTTTCACAATTGATATATAGTGCTATACGGAAACCTAATTGAGCCAAATTATTAGTATTTAAATTATATGTAGAATAACGACTTGAAGCCGGATTATTAACACCATTATTCTGATAACTTCCTCCCCTTGTAGTTCTATAATCGCTACTCCATGCTTCCATAGTCCATTCAGCAACATTTCCTGCTAAATCATATATATTTTTTACTGAATAATCAGCATTTGATCCAGTTATTGTTGGTTCTGTTTTACTATAATATCCTTTTCCATCTGAATTTGCTACAAATGAATTCATCTTGTCTAGAGTTTCATCTTCATTTTTATAATTTGGATCTATCCATTGCATTATAGCATCCCACTGTACTCCATATACTAATGTACTCGTTACTGAAGCATATCCATTATTTGTTGCAAATTCTTTTGATTTTTGTACTGCTCCACCAGTATCTACATCCATGTTAGTATTATTTGACCAACCTATATAATTATATACGTTTGCTCCTTGTTTGACTACTACACTATCACTTATTCCAGAACTACTTGTCCTTTTTGATGTTGAACTAGTTCCTGCTTCATATCTTCCTACATAAAATCCTTTATATGTTTCTATACTTTTCTTCATTACATTATATTCTGTTCTCTCGGTATTATATCCATTTTTAAATGGTTCTGTATATTCAGATATATCTTGTAATTCACCTTCAGCATATCCTGCATATCTTTCAAATTCTGCATAATTTTCTACTGGTACCCATACAAACTGATTGCCTTTTAAGCTTTGGGCAGTTTCATGGCTTGTACCTGCATACATATCTTCTTTATTATCAGAAATTACTATACCTTCTTGCTTTGTTCCACCAACATAATAGAAACCATCGGGTATTTTTACTCCCTCTACATATCTTAAATTTACCTTTTGAGAATCTGTTTCATCTTTCGTATAATCTGTGTAGAACCATTCTCCGTCCAATTGAATTCCTGCCACATAAAATATATTTTGGCTTGCTTCATTTATTATATAGATGTCTTCATATTGGCTTGCTTCAATTTCTGTTGTTGAATCTGTTATTTTTTTATAGTCTTCACCATAATTTAATGTCAAATTTTCTAATTCTTTAAGGTCAATTATGTAAAAATCTCCAGTATCTGTATTATCACTAATTACTCCTGTGGCTTTAATTTTTTCAATATTTTGTGCATTTGTATATTTTAATTTTGCTGGGATTGCACCTTTAGTAGCATAATAGTTATTTACTTTATCTCTTAAATTTTGTATATCATTTTGCATTTCTTGCAAATTACTCATGCCTAAATTATCTCTCAAATTATAAATTATTACTCCTGTTAGTATTAATATTATTGTTACTGCTATAGCTAGTGAAACTAATGTGACACCTCTATTTTTCTTTATAACTTTTTTCATCATTAGAATCTCTCCTTAAAATCATTCTTTAGTATAGTTTACTATTTATTTTAATTATTTTCAATACTTTTTTCTAGTAATTTATAAATTTCAATTTTTCTTTTATATTTGATATCTTCCATTATATACATTATCCATAAGACTATGACTATTATGAATATCGCTATATTTTCAATCATGTATATTAGAATGCTAGATATAAATGTTACAAGTATTAAAGTAATAAATGATATGTTATTAATATATTTTTCCGATTTTCTTTTTCCATATGTAATATGTAAAATGCTTTTTACAATCCTTCCACCATCTAGCGGATAAATAGGCATTAAATTAAATATGATAATTATTATATTTGAATAAATTATCATAAGTTTTGTGAAAAATTCTATCGGTAAATTTGTTGCTACTAAAATTATTAGTAAATTTGTTACTGGTCCTGCTAATGCAACAAGTATTTTTTTCATTTCTAATTTATTTCCTTTTCCTATTTTTATATTATAATCTTTTGGAAATAATTTGAATGAAACGCTTACTCCATATGGTTTTATCTCTAATTTTTCTGGTTTCATTCCGCATAATATTCCAGTTAGTAAATGTCCTAATTCATGTACAAATGCAAATATCATCACTAATGCATAGATATGTATTTGTTTTGTGAGATAAAATATTATTAAAAACAAAAAAATCTTTAAATCTATTCTAAATTTCATACTATCAACCCTTTATCTTTTTAGTTTTTCTAATTATTGTATATGAAAAATCAACTTTTATATTTGACCTATTTTAGATTTTTCTGTATACAAAAGTTAATTTTACAGTTCAAGGATTGATTGTGGATCAACTGTTCTTTCAGAATATCTTATTTCAAAATGTAGATGAGGTCCTGTTGAATTTCCAGTAGAGCCTACTTCTGCAATTTCTTGTCCTTGAATTACTCTATCTCCTTGATTTACAAATATTTGATTACAATGAGCATATATAATACTCACTTCTCCTATTTGTATTTTTATGTGTTTTCCATAATCTCCTTCTTCTGAAACTAGTACTACTTCTCCTTCAGTTGCTGATTTTATTTTAGTTCCCATTGGTGCTGCAATATCTGTACCTGTGTGATCTTTTGGCACGTTTCCTGTTGCTGTATCTCTTCTTCCATATGGAGAACTTATTGTTCCTTCTACTGGTTTTACAAATGTTGTAGTATTTTTTACATTTTGTATATCTTGCTCTGTTTGTGATAATTCTGTTCCTTGGCTTTGTTCTTGCTCATTTGTTTCTTCTTGCACTGTTTCATCTCGTACTGTTTCTTCAGTTGTTGCTCCACCTATTCCATTTTCTTCATTTTCAGTTTGATTTTCTACTTGTGTGTTTTCCGTTTGTTCTTGTCCTTCTTCTTGTGTTGTTATGGCTTGAAACCATGTTTGAATTTGATTTTTTGCATTTTGATATAGCTCTCCAAAGTTTGTATCATATGATAATATTTCATTCGCTTTTTTTATAAAGTCTTCTGAAAATACATATTTATTGTTATAAATTGCGTATATTGCAAGATATATTGATATACAGACTAGTATTTGCACTATCATCTTTTTTAATAATTTTATGTCTTTTTTCTGGCTATTATTTACATTTACTTTTGTTATTGGTCTGCTTTCTCCTTGTCTTCTTTTTTCATATATTTCTTCGGCTCGTCTTATTCTTTCTTCTACACTTATTGTTCTTTCCATAAAAACACCTCTTCCTTTGTTTTTCTTTTAAACTATATGAAAGGAAAAGGTATTTTATGATTTTTTTAATTTTTATTTGCTATTTTGCCATTAATAATAGTGTTTGTAAAAGTACTATTATACTTGATATATATGCATAATTTTTTAATCTTCTAACTTTTTTTGTTTGTTCTATTTTGTTTTTTTGATTCTTTTGTTTATTTTCTTCTATTTTTGTGATATATGATGATATTATCATCTCCGCTTCTTTTACTACAAATTCTTTATTGTTTTTGTTTGTTTTTATTTTTTCTTCTTCACTTCTTTTTTCTTTATCTATTTTTTCTAATTTTTTTACTTTTTTGTTTGATTTTAGTATTACTATTGCTTCTTCTATTAAGTTTGATGGCAGGTTTTTTAATACTACCATGTTTTTTAATTTGCTTTCTTCCATTGTATCCTCCTCATTATTTTTCTGTTTTTAATAGTTTTTCCATTTTTTTGAGGTTTATACAATATTTATTTTTTGATATAATTTTATAGTAGGTGATGTATATGGAAAAATTAAAAAATCTTCGAAAGCAAAAGATACTGTAACAAGAACGATTCGTATGAATGGAGAAACTTTCGATAAAATAAGTGAATTAGCAAAAAAAAATAAATTGAGTTTTAATAATGTTATAAATCAGATTATTGATTATGGTTTATCTAATTTGGAAGAATAAAAATTGTTTTTTATATAATTTACTTGGTTAAAAGTAAAACGGTTTATTTTTTATTGCCTATGTAATAAATACAAGATGATGAATACTAAGGCAATACATTTTTCAATAAAAATTCCATAATAAGATTTGACAAAAATAAATAATCTGTGTATAATAATTATAGAAAATGAGAAGCCACTTTGTGGTTGCCACAAGAATGATAAATAACCATCCGCCGGGCAAAGCAGAATGGTTATTTTTTATTGCCTATGTAGTAGATACAAGATGATGAATACTAAGGCAAAATTTATGATAGTTACTCCTACTAATCCAAAGAAAAGTAGTTTGATGATTACTAATAAAACTGATTCTACCATAGCACCACCCCCAGTTGTCAATCTCACAAGCTAAAAGCTGTGGAATAATATGTACACATCAAAGAGTTAAAGGTGGCAACACACTCTGCTTATAACGCTGCCAAATTGCTTCGCAATTTGTGTATTAGTCAGGTAAGCGTTATATCTCGATATTCTCATTTTCTATGTTAAATAATATATAATATTTTTTATAAAAAATCAAGTTGATTGTAAAATTTTATCTATAAATTTTGTACATATATTGAAATAAATAAAAACTTAATATTTTTATACAAAAAAATTCTATCCAAGAAATATTGTCAAAATTTTTCTTTATTTTTACAACCATTAATTTTTTTAGTTTATTGCTATTGCTTAAAATAGTTTGTTGCAATCATTTCCGATTTTTTTCTATCACACTTTTTAATTCAAGCCTTAATTATCAGCTATCATTGCTATAAATTCCGAATTTGTAGGCTTACCTTTAGCCGCTGAAATAGTATATCCAAAAATACTTTCTACCGCTTCTTGTTGCCCTCTTCCCCATGCTACTTCGATTGCATAGGTTTTTTATTTTTATTTCCTATAACCTTATGTAAAATATTCGATTTTGTTTTTGCTTTAAATTCGCATAGACTTTATAGGTTTATGCCTAAATTATTTATAGCCTTATTTTATATTGCTTTTCTCACATAGTCAATACCAATAAATCGTTTTTCGGCAAAAAATTTTTCTTAATCGTTGGCGCGAAAACCATAAAAAACTTAAAAATGAAATATTCAACTTTTCTTCGCGCTCATAAAAAAATAAGCAATAGATTTTTGGTCTATTGCTTTATTACTTTATTTTACACCTTTCCAATATTTTTGCCTTTTATAGAAAATTATACTTAATATTAGTACAAATATTATTATTGGTATTATAATAATTGATAAACCGCGCTTTTGGTAATATTGTTGGTGCTACTGTTTTATCATTACTTTTGTAATTGTTTTGTGTTGGCTTTTGTTCTTGATTTTGTTGTCCTTGTGGTTTTTGTTCTTCTTCACTTGGTTTTTGTTCTCCATTTGGCTTTTGTTCTTCTTCATTTGGTTTTTGTTCTTCTTGTGGTTGTCCACTTGTTGCAACAAAATTTATTCCATTTTCTTCACAATATTGCCTTATATAAGAATTATAATCACCATATATAGTAAAATTACTATTAACTAAGTCAAAAGCAACATAACCGACACTTGTTACACTACTTGGTATATATATTTCTTTTAAACTAACACAATTTTGAAAATATATACCTGCTCCAATAGTAGTTACATTATTAGTAAATGTAACTTTTTCAAGTTTAGTACAACCATCAAAAGTGCTACCACTTATTAAATTGCAAGGTATTTCAATTTCTTTTAAACTTTTACAATTATTAAAAGCATAACCACCTAAGGATACTAAACCATTTGGTAATTTTATTTCTGTAATATTTTCACAGCCGTCAAATGCAAAATCCTCAATATTTTCAACAGTTTCTGGAATTGTAATTTTCAATATATCATTTCTTCCATCGAAAGCATGACTTCCTATTGTAGTTACATTTTTTCCATCTATTGTACTTGGTATATTAACAACTTTTACATAATCTTCCACTCCTGTAATTGTTATCTCATTTCCTACAATTTTAAAATGGAATCCATTAGTTCTATCAATATATTCCTCAACTGCAAAAACTTTTACACTAAATAATATTGATAAAAGTATCAAAAACACGAATACTACCAAAATTTTTTTACTTTTCATTTGCTTTTCCACCTTTCTATTTTCTATATGTCGAATTATATCATAATAATTTTAATTTGTACACACTTTGTGTACTTATTTTTAATTTATTTTTAATTACAATATGTGGTAGGTGATTATATATGAGAAAATTAAAAATTGAAAAATCTTCAAAAGCAAATGACACAGTAACGAGGACAATTCGTATAAGTGGAAAAACCTTTGACAAAATCAACGAATTAGCGGAAAAAAACGAATTAAGTTTTAATAGTGTTATAAATCAAATTATTGAATATGGTTTGTCTAATTTGGAAGATTAAGAAAAGTGGACTTTATTGTTCCACTTTTTCTAGTTGTTTTGATAATTTGTAAAATGTTGTTCTTTTTGTATTTGTATTTATCATTGTTTGGTTTGCGGTTTGTTCCCCATTCTTCCATTTTTTCCATTCTTGAATAAATTGTTCCGTTATTTCTGCTTTTGGTCTGCCTAATTCTTTTCCTTGTGCTTTTGCTACTGCAATTCCTTCCGCTTGTCTTTTTCTTATATTCTTTCTTTCTTGTTCTGCAACAAAAGACAATACTTGTAATATTAAATCACTTATAAAAGTTCCTAAAAGGTCTTTATATTGTGTTGTATCAAGTAGTGGCATATCAAGAACTTTTATATCTGCTTTACATTCTGTTATAATCTCTTGCCACTCTTTTGTTATTTCTTTGTAGTTTCTTCCTAACCTATCAATAGAATGAATGACAAGTAAACTGTTTGGACTATCTTTTAACATTCTTTTTAAAGTTTGATACTCTGCTCTTTCAAAATCTTTTCCACTTTGCTTATCTATAAAAATTCTTTCTTTTGGTATTCCAATATCAAGCATTGCTTGAACTTGTCTATCTTCGTTTTGTTCCTTTGTACTAACTCTTACATATCCATATATTTTTTGTTCCACTTCTTTTACCTCTTTTCTTATTTTCTGTTATTATTATATATTGTATGTTCGTAAAAGTCAATACTTATTTACGAATATTCGTAAAATATTTTTATAAGTTTTACGAATACTTTTTTATATTATATTTTAATATTCGTAAAGGTATACAATTACGAATACTATTTTTAGACATATTTATTGTAAAAAGGGCTTATGTATAATTTTAATATATCAAACTTTAAATTTTTTCATCTTTTCTTGTAAATTTTTTGTCTTTATTTATTTTTATTATAACATTACCCATAGTTTTTTACATGTTCATACACACTGCTTATATGACAAAACTTGCCTAAGCAAGGCGAAAACTAATTCCCAAAGTGCTTGTAATTTAATACAGTCTGCCCCCTTTTATGTTATAGTGCAATATACATCTCTCTTACCTATAATCAGACAAACACCTTTTACGGAAAGTAACGCTTAATTTTAATAGTTGGCGCGAAAAGTAGCAAAGTTTCCTTATTCTTCGCGCCTTTTACTATTACTCAATTTTAAATTTTCCTTATTTTTCTCGTACTATTTTATTTTTTTCTTTTTATATCTATGTATTTTCCGCTTTTTATAAATTTATTTTTTTGTAATAAGTTACTGTATTTCCCATTTCATAGTACATTTTATATTCTAAAACGATTATTTTCCCAAAACTACCCCCTCTTATTTGATGTCAAATAGTCATGGTGGTGGTTTAGTACATTTATTTGGCTTGACATTGTGCTTAACGATACCTGTATTCTTTTTATATCTTCTTGTATCTTCACTTGTGCCTTTAATACTTGCAATAGCAAGTTTCTATCTTCTGTATTTTCTTGTAATGGTATTTTTATATTCATTGTTTTTGAAACACTATTTTGAATTATGCCTTGTAATTGTTTTTCTAATGTGTTCATTTTGTACAAAGTCCTTTATGTTCTATTATTCTTAATTCGTTTTTTATTTCTTCAATATATCTTTCTATAATACACAAGGCTTGTAATTGTTTCCTTTTTGACAAATTATATGTACCATTAACAAACATATAAATTGTAATAGGTTGTAATCCTATTTCTCTTGCTAATTGTGAATAATTTAGTCCATATTCTTTTGCTTCTTTTATTCTTTTAATAACTTTTTCTTTTTCTAATTCCATCCTTATTATATTCTCCTTAACAAAATTTTCAGGTTTTTCCTGCTTATTTGTACTGTAATAATGATATATAATAACTCTATAAAAAAATTCTCAAATATTTGATTTTCGCGCTTTTCTTTTTCCTTTATTTATTTTCTATAATAATTATAATAAAATTTCTACTAAATTTCAAAACTTTAATTTTTTGTCGGCGCGACCGCCAATAGTTTATATTTCCCCTTTTTATTATAATTTACTGCTAACTAAAATACAAAACTTTGAATTTCACCGCGCCTTTAACTATAATTAGATTAACAATGATTTTTTTCCGCTTCTTATATGTATTTTTCCTTAAAATTCGCAACCTTTATTTGTTTAGAGTGTATAACTCTACTTTTTTTCTTTTTAGAGTTTCTAACTCTATTCTGTATCCTCACAAGTTCTAGTTCTCTGTGGATTTTATATTTGTTTTAGAGTTATTTACTCTATTGTAGAGTTTATAACTCTGTACACTTATTTTTCTAACTTTCTGTGATATTATATTGTCAAAATTTGTAAAGAAAGGATTTGATTTTTATGAAAATTGTATTAGACACAGTTTCAAAACAAACAATTTGTCCACCAGACTTTTTTGATAACATAAGAAAAATAAATGATGCCTCAGAAATAACAGGCGGAGAAAAAACAGTAACTGCCGAAAATTATCTTGAAAAAATTATCAATGAATGTTCAAAAGTTATTGTAAATAAAAACGATATTAAAAAACCAAGACGCTCAAGAGGTGGAAAAGGCAATGCAAATATTCAAGGAACTTCAATAGGTGAAATGACTTTTAAACCTTTAAATAACAACTAAACTTATAGGATAGGTAAAAATCGCCTATCTTTAATTTATAGTAAAGGAATGGAATTATGATTTGGAATAATATTATTAGAAGGCTTAGGCTTAATAACTTATACACTCAACAACAAGTCGCTAGTTTTTTATGTATATGTCAAAAGACATATAGTGATTATGAATTAGGTTATACTCGTATTCCTATTGATAGTCTAATAAAATTGGCGCGACTTTATGATGTAGATATGAACTATATTACAGGAGCAAGTAATATTTGTAACACTTACCCAAAAGAATAAAGAAACGCGCGAAAAAAATCAAATATTCGACTTTTCGCGCACTTTATATCTTATTATTTTTCTATTCTTAAATCTAGCCCATTATCTAAGTATATCTCAAATATTGTTCCATTTTCACTTACCTGCATTTTATAGACTGTACTTGTATCAATTTTAATATTTGATTTTATATCACTAAAACTTATAATACCATTCCTTATATTATAATTGCTTTTTACCTTTTCCATTTGTATTTTTGCATTTATAACACCACCTAAATTAAGTATAATATTTTTACTATTGAATTTTTGTATATATCTTTGTAATTCCTTTTCTTTTACTCTTTTCATAATTTTTCCGCCTTTCTTTTTATTTTTAATACATTTTCATTTTAACATATTCCTCGTGGTATAGTTCTATTTCGTACTCTTGCTTTTCTTCATTTATCACAATTTCTGTCGCACAATAAATATCAATTAAAATTTTCTTGTCCGTTATTCTATCATAAAATTGTATCATTTCTGTTGTTTTTAGAAATTTATATTTTGGCTTATGTAATACAAATTTCACACTAACTGCGCCACCAACTGTTTCTATTTCTATTGCTTTCCAATTTTCTTTTTCTAGTATTTTCATTAACTCTTTTATTTTTCTATCTATTATTGTCATTTTCCCCTCTCCTTTTAAGCCCTTTTTAGATTTAATAATGGAGAATATTTTTGATATTTTGTTCTTAAATCTTCATTTTGTAAATCTAAATATGCCTCTTCTGTTACTGTTACGCTTGAATGTCCTAGTATTTTTGATAATGTGTATATATCTCCACCATTCATTAAAAATCGCTTTGAAAAGTTGTTTCTTAACATATGTGGGTGTATCTCTTCTTTTCCTATTCTCTTACCATATTTCTTAAAATTCGTTTCATAATTACTAACTTTTAACGGTGTTCCTTTTGTTGTACAAAATACATATTCACATTGCTTATATCTGTCTTTATATTGTAACCACCTTTTTAGTTCTTTTAGCATTTCCGCCGAGAAAAACACGTATCTATCTTTTTTCCCTTTTGTTATATCTGCTGGTAGTAATATTGTTCTTCTTACAAAATCAATATATTCCTCTTTTATCAAAAGAGTTTCGCCTATTCTCATTCCAGTATCAAAAATTAACTGCGCTATTACATAATCTCTATATTCGTGGAACTTTGATAAGTCAAAACATTTTAGTAACTTATTCATATCGTTATCTTCTATGTAACCCACAACTTTTCTTGCATTTTTTAATTGTTTTACTCTTCTTATTGGGTTATTGCTTATATATCTATTCTCATACATATAATTGAAAAATACTTTGATATTTCTAATATAATTATTTACTGTTGTTTTACTTATTTCTTTTTGATAATCAAGTCTATTTTCTGGAAAATTGGTTTTCCTTGTATTTTCATTTGCAACTACTGTATATTTGCCTCTCTCTTGTAAATAATTTATATATTCTCTTATATGTATCTCTTTGACTTGTCCTGCCTCTTCTATTTTAAACTCTTGTTTTAAATACTGCGCGAATAGTCTTAAAGTTTGCTCATAACTTGCCAATGTCTTTTTCGACAGATTCTTAACCTCACAATAGGTCATAAAATCATCAATATCATAATCAATTTGCAACATAAAAAAACTTCTCCTTTCTACTGAATTATTGTTTATAAATAATTTAAACAATAACCCAATAAATAGGAAAAGTTTATCGCTTTTTTCTATTTATATTTATAGGTTTGTATGCGAATTTTTTACAAATTCTATATGTATTTTCATAGAGTTTATAGGTTTAGTGGTTATTTTTTCCA
>CALXFF010000039.1 GCA_944387525.1 uncultured Clostridia bacterium
AAGATTGTACATATGGTGAAATATTCGCTAATAAAATAAAGCTATTTTTTAGTGAAATATTCAAAAATTATTGACATTTTCATAAAAATCCTCTTTAGTGTAAAGCTTAAGAATTACCGAAAAAATAGAAAAGAGCAGTAATTACTTACTACTCTTGTTTGATGAACTGCTACCACCACTACTGCTGTCTGCTTTCTGGTCACTGTAATACGAACAGAATATCATGAGAACAGTATTTTCGTCTAACTCGCAATCCTCATATATTCTAACGGTAAAATCGTTAAAGAATAATTTTGAATAAAAGTCAGCGATTATATTGCCATCCATATCATACATTTCACCTTTCGTGTTAAACATATTAAATGATACTTCAGCGACCTGTTCTTCATCTGCATTGTAGATGTCGTATGATTCTCCAAAGAAATCAACTAACCCCACCATTTCAGCAGTTACAGTATCTCCTACATTAATAGAATGAGAATCCTGTGCTATAAAATGGTAAGCATCACCTGCATAGGCAATTTTGTTGTCTTCTAAATCATACATTGTCAGGGGATCTGTTATAAATCTAAAAAGATTTCCTCTGACTTTGACAAAGTCTTCTCCTTCTTTGTCAATATCAATCTTTGTTGAAAGACTGATACTTTTCACATCACATTGATATTCTGTGTGTGGTCCTTTGGCTTCTGAATTGCCAGATGTGATAAAAGCTACCACAGCCACAACAGCAATTATGATAACAACTGCTAATACAATAAAATTCCGTCCTATTCTCTTCATCATGTTTAATACCTCCATTTTTTAGTACCATTTTTATACATTACATTATTGTATTAACCTTAATTATACCATATTTTCACATAATTCTCAAATTTTCGCTTGTTTTTGAAAAATAATATTTTATATATTAAAATAAGACTTTCTCTTGAATTCATTTTGAATTTGTAATCTTATCTAAAATATGCTATTATTAAAGCATCTATTCGTAGCTATGCGAATCAAAAACAAAATAGTAGGTTGCAATAAATACTCGAATTATAATTATAAGGAGGAATTTCGTTATGGGAAAATTACAACTAACAGTCTTAACATCAGAAGATTTAAAAAGACGGTATGATGCTTTAAAGAACACAAACATAGCTCGTTTTACAAATGAAGCAATTTCAGGAGGATATTCAATAGGAATATTGGAATACCCTGGTTTAAGTGAAGATGATGCAAGTAATTGGCTTGAATATGCTAAAAATGTAATTGCTATCAATTTTGAAGGACAAAGATATAAAATTGGAGCATTTACAGATTTGTCTGAAGTTAGCAAAGACAAATTGTATTTTTCATTTAAAACTAAAAAGGGTGTTCAGATTGCTCACAGTCTTTCAGGTTGTGATTCAGAAGGTTTTATATACAATTGTTAAATGAAACCTAAAACAGACATGGAAAGTTACAAAACAATTCTATGTCTGTTTTTAATTTAATTCTATTTTTTTAATAATTCCAGTCTAAAAAACTACTTATATGCCAAGCATTTATTTCTTTTTTCTCTGCTTCTCTTAAAATTGTAATGACATCATCTACAAATATTACTTCATCTAATGAAATGTTATTGTTTTTACAATATTCTAAAATCGTATCTGCTTTTGATTCATTTTCGTAAATTGGAAATACTCTTTTAGTAATACTTGGATAATATATGTCTAGCCATTTTTCCTTATCATCCTTTTCTTTTTCATTTATACAATGACTCATGATGATATTTTCTTTAGCACCACATTCTTTTATTACCTTTTGCATATGTTTAGATGGTTTTCTTTCTAAAAATATTCCATCTTCTATTTCTTTTAAAGACATTCCACTATTTGTTCCTTCTGGATCTCCTACATGATTATTAAATCTATATGGTGCTAGTGTCCCATCAATATCCCAAAATATATATTTGTCCTTGGTATCAGCTTTTGTTAATGTTGCTTTTAAATTAAACCGCATTTATTTGCTCCTCCTAGAATTTTATTTTACAAATGTCTTAAAGAATTTATCAAAAAATTCTATGTCTTTTAATGCTTCTGGATGCCATTGAACGCCAATTATGTTTCCATATTCTATTGCTTCTATTATTCCATCTTCGCTTGTTGCTGTCACTTCAAAATTATTAGCTAATTTTCTTACAGCTTGTCTATGGAATGAGTTTATTTCTATATCTTCTTTTTGATAAACACTATATAAGAATGAATCTTGTGTAATTTTAGCTTTATGCTTACTATTATCTTCTAATTTATGATTTAATACATTTTGGTTTAAATCTCCTCCAAAATATACATTTAATGTTTGCATACCTCCACATATTCCTAAAATAGGCTTTTTAGCTTTTACAAATAAATCTATTACTTCTTTATCTAGTTTATATTCATCATATTTATATTCCTTACCAGGGAATGGTACATCATTATAATATTTAGGATCTACGCCTATTGCACTACCTGGTAATATCAAAGCATCACACATACTTTCAATTTCTTCTATATTTAATCTTGATAATATTGGTATAATCAAAATATTTAATACATCAAACATTTCTCTAAATGGGTAATCTATTGTATATCTTTTGTTAAATGGATAATCTTCTTCATAATCTTCTAATCTTCCAACAATTGCAACTTTCATTTCAAACCACTCCTAATTCTATTTTTCTTTTACTATAACATAAAAAATAAAAATACTCTATATATTTATAAGTATTTAATTATCAATGGTTAAAGACCTCTAAATTTGAGTTTTATGTCAAATTATGGTATAATTAAAGTTGAACTAAAAACATTTTATATTAGAGGCGACTGCCTCTAGGCAACGAAAGGAGATAGCATTATGAACAAAATTTCACGGGGTACAAAGACTTTTATGTTTGTAGGATCTTTTACTATCATTTCTTTTACTTTTTTAGGAATGATAACAGGTTCTACTACTATTGAAAAAATTATGGAAAACATGGTAATTGCTACATCAATAGGCGTACTTGCATGTCTGGGCTATGCGATTATTCTAGTTATTTATAATTTTTACAAGGTTCAAAAAGCATATAATCTGTTACTTTATTTTGTAGACCATTTGAATACTCTCAAAAAAGAAAAACACGACTCTTATTTTAAAGGGTATTCAGCAGAAAGAATGGCAGAAGTAGAACGAGATTACAACAATAAAATTTCAAAAGTAGAAAAATGGATTACTTCTGATATTGAATTCTGTTTAGATGGTTTTGAGCTGTTTCTTAATCGCAAACAGCGTCAGACTGTGAGCGATATTATCAAATCCCGTGAGTCCAGCAGAGCATAATCTGCTGGGCTTTCTTTTTATTTAATCTCTTTTTTAAAGAAATCATCACCTTCTACTGTATACATTTCTATTTCTAAATTATCTATCTTCTTAAATCCATTTTTAATATAAAATTTATGAGCATTTTCTAATACTCTACCACAAGCTAGATATATAGTTTTTATATTAGTCTTCTCTTTTATATATTCTTCAAGAGTATTATATAACTTTGTTCCTATTCCTTTATGTTGATATTCTTTTTCAATATATAACCTTTTTAAAATTCCAATATCTCCTCTATTTTCAAGAGCAATTGTTCCTATTATTTTATCTTTATCTATTGCAATCCAGAAGTTACCACCATTTTTTATATAGTGTTCCTCCATATCTATAACATCTTGTAGATTCTCAAACTCTCTATTTAAAAATTCATACATACAAGCATCTATAAAATCTCGTATCTGGTTATTTGTAAATCTATTATCTAGATTTTTATATTCTATAATTTCCATTTATTATTCTTCCTTTGCTCCTTATACCTCTAAAATCTTGCCATCTTCATATATAAGTAAATTATCTTTTTCTAATTTTTTAGCTTCATTTCTTGTTTTATCGTGCATATGTATTGGTATTATTTTTAGATTTGGATATTCTTTCATAAGTTCTAAAACATCATCTATTCCCATGTGTGAATCATTACCTAGCATTAAAGTCATATCACAAATCAAATAATCTACCTTACTTGCAATTTTTCTTACACCTTCACAATAGCTTGTATCTCCTGTTAATCCAATGCTTACATGATTTTCTTTTATAATATATCCATTTGCAAATTTAATATCTTTATGCTCCATTGGTTCATTAGATATATCTACATCATCACATATCTTTGTATAATTTACATCATCAATATCAATGAATTCTTTTTCTACTTCTCTTGCAGAACTAAAATACGATAACTTTAATAGCGTTTCTACTGTATCTTTAGTAATTTTATCTGTTACAATTTTTGTAGATTCTTTAAGACCTGGTTTATAATAATTTTTCTTATACCATAATAAAAATGGTGCATCAAAACAATGGTCTGCATGAGTATGAGATATAATTAAAGTATCTATATTCATTATATCTATATTTTGTCTTATCATTGCTTTTAAATTGCCATTAGGCATATCAAATAATATATGGTCATTTATCAATACACTTGCACTATTTGGAATATCAGGTATTGTTCCTGTTCCTATTAATTGAATTTTCATGATTAAGACTCCTTTTTTAATTGCAGTATATCATATGAATTAAAAATATTCTACAAACTATAAGTATTTTATTGTTACAGTTCAGTAAGAAAATATATAAATTACTGTAATATATATGTAATCTAAATTTAATATAAAATATAAAATGTTTAAATAAAATAAGTAGCATATGAACGATAAACCTGTTAAATTGCTGTGTATATGACAATTTAATAGGTTTTCTTTTTTGGAGATTCAAAAAAAATAAAATAGCTTTTGAAATTAAATATATAGCTTTTTTGAGTTGTAAAATTTTTGAAATATACTTGTAACGTGCAATATTTAGCCTTTTTTGATATAATAGCAGTATTGAGAAAGGTGGTGAAGAATTTGAGCAAAGGACAGATGAATGATATGTTTAGACAAATGGAAGAATTGTTTTCAAAAGTAGATAAACTTACATTAGAAGTACAAATACAGAAAAAACAACATGACAAAGAAATCAATAAATTAAAAAAAGAACAGCGAAAAGAAATTCAAAAGTTCAAAGATGAATTAAAAGAAAAAGATATAAAGATAGAAAAATTAGAGAAAGAAAATCAAAAGTTAAAAACAGAAATAAAAAGATTAAAAACTCAAAATAAGAAAGATAGTTCAAATTCTAACAAGCCATCAGGAACAAATGGATTTAAAAAAGTAATCACAAATAGAAGAGAAAAATCTGATAAAAAACAAGGAGGTCAAGAGGGACATAAAGGAAATAGTTTAGGAAAAGAAAAATTAGAAAAAATATTAAATAAAGAAAATGTAATAAAAAATACGCCAATAGAAATAAATAAGAATGAAAAAAATAAAAATTTAAAGCCATATAAAACAACAGTAATAGATATACAAATAGATGTAACAGTAACAGACTATTTGTATTATCCAGATGAAAATGGCAATTTTAATGTACCACAAAAGCACCAAAAACATATTGTATATGGGGATAATCTAAAAGCTTTAGCAATAGATTTAATGTATGAATCATATAATTCAACAGATGCAACACAAAATATAATTTCTAGCATAACAGATAATAGTATAAATTTATCAAAAGGAACATTAATGAATTGGGCAAAAGAAGCAACAGAAAAACTAGAACCAGAAATAAAAAATATAGAAAAAGAGCTATTAAATGCATATTATGCAAATATAGATGAATCTCAAATAAAAGTAAATGGAGAAACATTTAATGAAGTATGTGTAAGTGATACTAAAAAAACAAGAATGTGGGCAATGAAGTGTAAAAAACATGAAGAACTAGAAAAAATTAATTTCTTCAAGTCATTTATGGGAATTATAGTAAAAGACGGAACAGATTTGTATAATGGATTTGGAATAGCTTTTTCCCAATGTATATCACATATTCAAAGATATTTAAAAGGAATTTATGATTTTGTTAATCATAAAGGGCCAAAAGATATGGCTAACTTTTTAACAAAATATAATGAATATAGAAAAGAATTAATAGCCAAAGGAGAAGAAAAATTTGGAGATAAAGAATATAGACAAATAATCAATGAGTATGATGAAATAATTAGAGATTGGAAAAAGGAATGGATGGCGGATAATGATAATCCATTATATGATGATGAGAGAAAGTTACTATCTAGAATGGAAGATGCTGACAAGGAACAAATATTATATTTTCTAAAAGATTTTAAAGTACCAGCAACAAATAATCAAGTTGAAACGGATCAAAGAAATATAAAGATAAAACAGAAGATAGGTAAATTTAGAAGTGAAGTTGGTGCAGAAATTTATGCAATAATAAGAAGTTGCATAAATACATATAAAAAACAAGCTATTAATGTTTATAGTGCTTTAATAAAGGCATTTAATAATGAAACAATTATAGCATAGCCATTGAGGTAAAAAGCCTCTTTTAGCTATGCTTATTAAAATTTCTTACTGAACTGTAACATTTTATTGTCTATAAGCTCCCTAAACCTTTGATTTTTTTGATATTTTAGCCAAAATATGCTATAATTAATTTAGTAACTTGTAAATTGTTTGCGAGGTTATCGCAGAAAGGGACATTATGAAGAAATACACCAACACAAACGAATGTGTTTGCATCTCAAAAAATCATGCTGTTTTTAATTTTACGATTTGGGAGGATTTTGATACAACCCTTGTAAAAGGGAATGTAATTGTAAATCGGAAATTAGAGCAGAATACAACAGCTTGTGTTATGGTAAAGGACGCATCTGTTCCTGATGATGTTCTTCAGAAGGCAATAAAAGATTGCGTTAACAGAGCCAAGTTCATATTCGAGGAATAGAGCTTCGGCTCTGTTCTTTTTATCATAACGAAATTTTTTTACAAGATTTTTGAGAATCTAACAAAAAATTAAGTAAATTTGTTATAGATGACAGGTTTCGACACACTTTTTAAGAATATTTTGTTATAATCAAAAAAAGGATGTAAAAAGGAGATGATGACTTATGGATATTAAAATTTTTTATTTATCTTTAAGAAATCGTGCAAAACTTGAAAAACTACTTATGGAAGGAGCTAATAAGAAAAAAATATTACGTCAGGAAAAAACATTAGAAAAATATCTACTAGAACAATTAAAATGTATGAATAAAATTGTATAAAATTTCAAAGAGAGATTACTATGTTTTCTCTCTTTTTGTTTATTTTGCATAAAATGGCTTAATGTGCTATAATATAGCAGTAGTAACTAAATAACATATGTTTTGCAAATGCAGAAAGGATGAACTGTATGAAAGTTAGAAAAGCTCGGATTTTAAGTACAGCAACCACGATAACTATGGATGAAAAAATAGTTAAATTAAGTTTTGACATCCAATTTGGTGATAACAAAGAAGAACGATACGGAATTGGTTTCAATACTAAAGATACCAGTATTATGGATTCATTTTACTTATTATTACAACAATATAGTAAAAACAACACAATATGGTTAGATGACCTTGAAGGCAATGATATTTTGGTACTTTTAGGTAAATATCGTGGAATTGCTTTTTCAAAGCCTAACTCTGACATATGGATTGTTTTAGGTGAATCAAAATTATATTCCGAAGATAAAGCACGAAAAATAATTGCTTGTAAAAATCAGAGCAAGTAAGCAAAACAACATCTGCCACGAATATGGCAGAAACGGTGGAATTCTATTTAAAAATTCCACCGTTATTCTTTATATCATAAAATTAATTATGCCCTATATTCATACTCATTATAGCAATCATCTAATATTCTATCTTTTTCTTCTTCTGTTAATTTTCGATTCAACTCTTTTTGTCTTTCCCCTATTCTTTTACTGCTTTCTTCTAACAGTATAGCAAGTTTGGTTGATAGTAGATCTTCTACCTTTAATCCTTTCTTCTCAAAATATGTTTCATAGACAAATATAGTAACTGCAACCCCTAAAATAAATGCTAAAATAATATATAACATAAATATCTCCTCCTTTATTTTTTTATATACTATAATCTTTATTTCATCTATTTTCAATTTGAGAAAAAATTTTTTAATTACCCCATATGTCTTTAGTAAATAATAATAGGTAGAGAAAGAGGCTTCTCTACCTATCACACAAAGAAAATACAATATAAACTTTCACATAAGCTCAATACTGCAATAGATTATCATGTGCTTAAAAAATCTTTCAAATTTATCATATGCTTTTGCCAAGATTGCCGTGTTCTCATCACAAGAATTTCCATTGTCAGCTTTAGCCTTCGCTTCGTATAATTCATAAATTAAGTGAGGGCAAGGCTGCACTAAGAAGAACTCTGAACCATTATCAAGTTTTACTGAAAATCTACCATAATCATTTAGGTAAACATTGTAAACATCTAACTCTTCACTAATATCATGGTTGAAAATGTAAAAATCAGTATATGTCCAAATAAGTCTTCTGATTCCTTTTGCCACCAATGATGCCTTTGTCCATAAATCTTTATTAACTTCTTGCATAATAATAGCCTCCTTATAAATTATAATCTGTCGCTAAAATTATTCATATCTCCTTAAAGCCTCTTCCCTCCTTATCTTAAATTATCAATGTACCTCTTTGTGTTTTTTCACTTAAAACATTTTACAAATAATTTATATTAAACTAACCATATGGCTAGATTGCATAAGTGAATATATGTAAAAAGCTATAATACTTGTAGATATTAATTATAAAAGATTTTCTACAAAAAGTCAATTTTGACATAGTTTACCTTTACTTTAATTAACCTTTCCAATTACTTTTAAAGGATATTCGCAAATTAAACATTCTCGATTTGTTTTTATATCTTCAATGTTATACATTTTTTTATTTTCTATTACTAATATGATTTTATCTGAAGATGATACTTCATCTAACATTTCAAAGATTCTTTTTTGCTCAATTAATCTTGCAACAATAATATCATAGGAGATATTTTCTACAATAAAACTTATTATTACGGGAAACTTTCCTTTTTCATAAATTTGTAAATTCTTTTGATATTTACATATTAAATCTAGTGCTACCATAAATTTAATATCTAATCCTCGAAGTTTATGATATATTAGCCCTGTTTCTTTATCCTTTATAATCAGCTTATTTGTTAAAAGATAATTTATATCTTGAATACTACAATTTGTTAATTTGATTAATTGATTTTCTGTTGCTGTTTTAAATTTTAATAAAAATTGGATTACTTCATTTTGTTTTTTATTCAAACGTTTCCCTCCTTACTATTTTTAACAGAGAACTATATATCTTTCTTTTTCCTTCTTGGATTTTCTTTATTTTCACAACAACTTTATCTCCTATTATTGGAGGCATTTCCATCCAATTTGGAAGTGTTGCCATTGTATCTATCCCTTGTTCTAGATTTACAAATACACCATTATCAGAGTACCCTGTAATTTCTCCTAAATATTCTCCACCTTCTACATAATTTTTTCTTGCAACTTTATATGGATCTTCTTTTGTTTCTTTATGAGAAACCTTTAATATTTCATTACTTGCATCTATTTCTTTTATTAAAACTTTAATCTTATCTCCTACTTGATATAGTTTTGATAAATTAGAGATATATCCATATTCTAAATCTTCTGGCTTTAACCTTATATCTACACCTAGACATTCGATATCTATGTATTTTGAAAAAACAGAAATGACTCTTGCAAATACTTTATCTTGCTTTTCATATTTTTTAAGCTCAATTTTTCGTATTTTTTCCAGTGCCATTTTTCTAGATGCTACTGCTTTATTTGTTAATTTATCAACTTCTACAATAATAAACCTTATTTCAGAACCAATCATATTTCTCATTTGTCTTTTATCTATTTTTCCTTCTTTTATTTCAGATGATGGAATTAATATTTTTATATCTTTAAAATTTACTATTAGGCTATCTATTGCTTTTCTTTCTTTTTTGCCATCTTTTGTTAATGTTACCATTTCTGTTTCCATAGCAACTGCGATTCCTTTTAATATTTTTCCCTTTTGATTTGAGGTATATATATTTTGCCATGCTAGTTGCATTTTACTTATCATGCTACCCCTCCCTTCTTTACTTTTATAAATTCTTCAAATGTTGGCAATCTTTCTTCTGGCATTATTTTTACATTATCTAATGATATTTTCTTTTTATATTTCTTAATTTCTATTTCCTCCATTTTTTCAGCCATCCAATATTCACTATAATCAAACTTTTTACAAATTAGTGGTTTCTTTCCTCTTATAATAATAATTTCTAAATCATCATTTAATCTTATAATCTCATCTGAATTCATAAGATTTCTAGCAACAGTTGCTATTCCTTCATGTCCTAAATCTAATTTTCCATCAAATCCAGCATCTTTTCTAATAGATTGGTTCTGAACAGTAGATACCCCGTAACATTTTAGAGATATACTCTGCTGTTTGAATATCGTTACATCCAGTTATGATTTTTAAATCTGTATTTGCAACAATTCCTTGCCATGAATTATTTGGATATAAAGTTTCTAAACCACTTACACTTTGGCAAACAATGATACATGAAACACCCCTCGAGCGAATAGTTGCTAATTTCTTTTGAAAATCAGGTATTTGACCAATGTTAGGGAATTCATCAAGTAATATACAAAGCTCTCTTTTTAACATTTTTGTTGGACTGTCATCTGCCATTCTGATGACTTTAATAAACAAAAATGAAAAAAATAAACTACTTAAAAAAGACATGGTAGAATCCATGTCACTAATAACACAAAAAATGGCTAATTTTTCATCATTTAATTTTGAAAAGTCTATATCATTTTTCTTAGTTATAGCATTTATTTCTTTTAGCTGGAATATTTGTAATTTAGTTGCTAATCCAGTTATTACTGATTGCTTAATATTGTCTGATGCTTGGGCATATATATTATATGCCATCTTGGTTATTTCTTTTGAATTTTGAAATACTCTATCAATCTTTTTTATATCTCCAGATGCTAATATGGAATAAATATATCCCATATTTCTTTTATTATTATCTTCTACTTCTAAAAATACATGTAATAAAAGAGCTTTTAATAGATTTTCTTGTGTATTTTGCCAGAATTCATCTCCTTTTTTTGTTCCAATATCTAAAGTTGTTGTCATAACTACTTGTGCAAATGTCTGTGCATCTACATCTTTATCTATGAACTTTATTAAATCTATACCATCTGAATATTCTGGATCAACTAAATTTAATAATTTTACATCATATCCCTCTTTTTCAAGTAACCTACAAGTCTTACAATATAGCTCTCCTTTTGGATCAGTTACAATTATATTTTTACCTTTTTGAATGGCATTTTCTAAATTTTTTGCCCTTTCGTCTTGTTCAGCAATTTTTAGGATATTTGGTACTATAAATTTTCTTGATTTTCCTGAACCAGAAGCCCCAAAAATCATGATGTTTCTATTTAGCTTTTTATAGCTATCTGGCAAGATAATAATTTCATCTGTATCAATGGTTTTTCCTAAAATAATACCATTTGTATTTTTTTCATTTCCGACTTGTAAGATGTCATTTAATTCATTAATATTTGCAAATCCAGCCGTTCCATGTGTTCCATCTTTTTTCTTAAAAATAATTCCATTTGTTTCTACATTTGTATTTTTAATGCTTAATTTTAAGTTATAATACGCAATTCCTATTATACTTAATATAACACATAGAATAGCTAATATATTAGGATTTAAAAAGAGTATTTTAGGACTATTTAATAAATTTACATCAATTAATCCATAAGATGTATGAAAACATTTTTCTAGCTTTTTTATATATATAAATATAAAAGGTGTAATGATTTCAATTATACTTATAAATAGAATTACTGTTTTTAATACTTTATTTTTCTTTACATTTTTTAATACCTCCACTTCCTTCTCCTTCCAATAACTTGTTATTTTCCAGAGTAATTATTTTTATTCTATTATCTTTTCTTAATGTTTTTAATAAAAATTCTTTATTTTCTTCCAATGTAACAATATCTATATATTTTTTGGATTCTATATTTTCTTCTAGATACCAATTTAATTCATTTATTTTTGACATATCAATAAATGGCATATTTAATATATAATGATTATTTTTAAGATAATAATTTGCTAATTTCCAATCACTAATTAATAAATTTTCTTTATAATGATTTTGCAAAATTTCATAAAAATCTATGGTAGAAAAATGCTTTATGATAGTTCTATTAATTTCTGTATTTTTAATGATATATGTATGTTCTTTATTAAAATACATGTAATCCTTTTCATTTATAATATTTTTAAAATCATCTATGAAGATGATAATTGATTCATAATTAAAGACTTTATTTATATCATAGAAAAGTTGATGGATATACCTTTTTTCTTTTTTACTAGAGATATAATATATTAGAAATTTATATTGATTTATTTGCATTTCTGCTAAATACTTTCTTGCTGTGTCTGTAAATATCTCTCTATCTTTTAATTCCCAACTTGGATTTATTTTAATATTAGAATCTATTGAAATTGTTGCAAGATGTGACAATTCTTTTAGTCTTTCCATGTATGATACATTATTTTTATTTTTTATATAATCCACTCCAACTTTTCCAACTAATTTTCTTCCTTTTCTATCTAATTCTATATAATAAAATTTATACTTTTTAATAAATCCTTCTTCTATTAATCTTTTAACTTTTTTTCTATGATACCATTTGGAATTATAAATTAATTTTGTATCTTCTACTAACATGATTTTATATTTTGCTAAATATTTAATTACTTTTTCATCTTCTAATGTTAATTGATTCAAAAATTATTATCCTTTCCTTTTAAATTTTAATTTTCTATTTTTTTCTTGTTTAAGGCATTGTTTTTCAACAATGCCCTAAACTATATGAAAAATTTTTATATAAATCTTTATTTTAATAGCTTTTAAATTAAATTTTTATATCCAATCTAAAACTTTTAAAAATGATATACAGATTGGACATATTAAAATATTTTTTCTAAATCTAAAATCCATTCATCTATATATTTTCCATCTAATACAAAAACCTCTGTATATGGCTTTTTTGTGTCATTTTTTCCCATTGCTATATAAAACATATTAGAAAAGTTGTCATCTTTTATTACTTTAGATGTTACAAGTCCATCTATAATTGGCTTTACATACTTATTATCAATATCCATATTCTTTTGTTTTTCATGAACAACGATAATGACAAGCGTTAATTTGTCTTGGAATAAATCATGATATTCTTTGGTACATTCTGCAACATTTGTCATAATATTTTTATATGCAAAGCTACTAATATTTTTGTATTTTGGTAATACTTCTGGAATATATATATTTAAAATTCCTTTTTCCTTTTTAGCTTTATATTTGTTATTTACAAAACTAATATCTTCTTCATTAGAATATTTATTTTCTAGACTTACATTTTGAAATATCTCATATCGTATTTTTTCTAATTTTCTTAAATACTTTTCTTTAATTCTGTTATCCATCATATTTCCAAAAAGAAGCATATCTGATGTTTCATCTTTTAATTCTTCTAAACTTTCTATAAATTTACTTTTTTGCATACTTTCCTCCTAAAAAAAGAAAGAGGCATGTAAACCTCTTTCCTAGTTTTCTTCATCATATTTTTTAGAAATTTTTTCTAGTAATTCTTTTCTTACTTCATCTTTTATTGGATAAGCAAAATTTCTAAATCTATTTTCTTTCTTTAGTCTAGCTCCTGGCATAATGATATATCTTCCATTTTTTCCATCAAAAAGTTTAATATCTCTTATAATAAAGTCATCAGATATGCAAATATTGGCATATCCTAAAAAATTTCCTTTGTCTATTTTTTTTATTCTTATCTCTGTTATATCTAACATTTTTTTAGTCCTCCTTCTTTGATTTTATTTAATTTTTTTACATTCCAGTCTTTGGTAATTCTACTTCTTTATTTTCTTCTTTTGTATAAACTATTGTATGTGCATCATCTTCATCTTCTAAAGGTGTATCAACATATTTTCCATTTACATAGCAGTCATTTACTATAATTTTATTATTTGCTAAGTCTTCATTTACTTTTACAGTAGCTGTTGGTTTTTCCTCTTCTCTAAATCCTTCTTTTACATCTCCAAAGATGAATCTATATTCTGTTACATATTCCCCTTCTTGAAGGTCTAATTTAGTAAAATCTACTGTATAATTTTCATTTGTAGAATAATCCTCACCAATATATTGCCAATTTGTATTTTGATTTGTAATATATTGAATTTTATATGTTAATTCTTCATTCCATGTTCCTGTTGTAATTTTTTGTAATCTTACTTGTCTTGGCAATTTATCTCCAAAAACAAAATTTGAGATTGGAACATTAGAGAAGTTTCCAACATGGTTAAAGTCATATGTGATTATATCTCCTTGTTTTGCTTGAGTTGGACCGTTTTTTTCTACATCCACTACTAAATTTACATTGTCATTTTCAACTGTTATTTCTATTGTTTGTCCATTTTCTTCAAATTTAAATGGAATTAAATCCTCACTTATTACATAATAGTCATCTACTGATAATTCTTTTAAGAAGTATTGTTTTCCAGTTTCTAAATATTTATATGTAAATTCACCATCTGTTGTTTTTACTGTTTCTACATGATTTTTATTTTCATCTAATATTTCAAAAGTAGCATTAATTTTGCTTCCTTTTTCAAGTTCTGTATATTGGTTATATTCTTTACTTACCTTTGTTACTTTTAAAACATTTTCATAAACTTTAGTTGGAACATCATCTTCATCTTCTGTTGGCACATCTATATATGTTCCTTCTACATTTACATTATTTTTAAATACACTATCTTTTTGTAATCCTTCAATTGCTTTTGTTGTAACTGTCATTTTTTCTACATTTGAAAATCCTATTTTTACTGTTCCAAATTTTAACTGAAATGCTGTTACATACTCATCTTTTGCAAGTTCTAAATTTGTAAAATCGATTTTATTATTTACTTTTGTACTTAAATTATCAAGTAACTTAATATTTTCTCTTTTATTTGTATTGTAATATATAGAATATTTTAAATCTTCATTATATGTTCCAGTTTGAAGTTCTTGAATTCTTATTTCATCTGGCAAATCATCTGTTAAAGTAAAATTATCTAAAGGTACATTTGATAAATTTTTAATATTATCAATTGTATATGTCAAAATTTCATTTCCTTGTACTTCTCCTTTATCAGAGTCTTTGTCGACATTTACTTCTATGTCTACTGGTGTGTTTTTAAATGTTACTTTTTGGTCATCTCCATCATGCTCTGGTGTTACTTCAACTTGTGTATCTTTATTTAATAAATAATATTTTGCTGATTCTAATTCAGTTATAATATATTTTTGAATGTCCATATTAGTTAAAGTGATTTTTCCATTTTTATCTGTATAATAATCTTTATTAAATGAACCATCTTCTGATTTTACATTAAATTTTGCTCCTTCTAATGGTTCTCCTTCACCTTTTCCAGTAATTTTACTTTCTCCACTAGATATTTTTTCTATTTCTATATCCACACTTGGTTTATAATTCATTTGTGATTTTGCTGTACTTAAAACAAATGGATCTGTTGTTAATACATAATCTTGGACATTTTCGCTAGGTGCTTTTCCGAATAAGATTGGATATGTTTCACATTGTCCAGATAGAGTAAATTGTACGGTTATTTCATCTTTAATATTTTCTCTTGGAACTAAAACTTTAAAATTTTCTCCTTTGTTAAAGTTAGTTTTTTCATTATTGTTTACATCTGTTACTTTTGTTCCAGTAGGAGCTGAAAATGTATCTAATATAACATTTATATCTTTCATATTAACTTCAGAAGATACATTAAATGTTTGAGATATATACTTGCTATCTATATTATCTACCCCTGCTGGTGAAATAGTAGATACATTAATTACTGGATCTTGATATGTTTGAGTTCCATTTCTTCCAATATCTACTAATCTTCTTACTGCATCTGCCATTTGATTTCCTATTTCATCTACACCAGAATATCTACTTGTATCTCTACCATCTAATACAGCATATACTGCTTGTTTTGTAACTGCAAAAGCTGACCTTTCATCAGGTACACCCATCTCTGCTGGTGTTTTATATGGGAATCCATTTAATAAAACTCTCCAAACCATTTGATTATTTGCAATTTGACTCATATCTCCTACAACTACGCCATAGCTATCTTCGTCATCAACTCCGTGGCAATTCTACATCCAAGCAGTATGCAGGATATTGCTTTCCATTTTCATTATACACAATATAATGTGTGATGATTACGACATCTTGTCCTGCTGAATTTCTATACTTTAAATGCCTTCCACATTCTCCAAGACTTACTAAATCTTTTGTTTCACCAATTGTTGCTGCAAAAACATTTGATAGTTGCCCAACTATCATAAATAAAATTAGTATTGCACTAATTATTCTTTTACTTTTTTTCATATTTAAACAATCTCCTTCCTATTTAAAAAAAGCATTGGATATTTTTCTTCCAATACTTTTAAAATTTAATTTTAATAATTTGTTACACTAATATAATACCTAACTTCATCTTGATATCCAGTTTTTTGATAAGTTACTGCATATACTAAAAATGTTACTGGATAAGAATTTAATACAATTCCTTCTACTTGTGCTTTTCTATATGGACACATATAGCTTCCTCCAACTAGACTAGATGATATTTTTATTTTATATCTTTTTTCTAAATTTTCTCCCCATAAAGATTTATTTTTCTTTGCTATATCATCAATATCTTGTATTAATCTTTTAGTTGCTGTATCATTATAGGTTATTTTTTCTTTTGGTTTATTTAATTCCTCTTTATTAGTTATTGTTTCTTGATTGTTTGTAACTTTAGAACTTTCTTCTTGTTTTCCTTTATTACTTGAACTATTTTTTGTACTATCTTTAGTTGCATTTTTTACTATGGTTTTACCATCTTCCTTTTCTTCTTTACTTTGATTTGTATTATTGGTCTTTGTTTCTTTAGTATTTGTATTTTCTTGCTTTAATGTATTTTGTTCACTACTACTTTGGCTCTCCTTTGTGTTTTGTTCTGGTAATTCTTCAGATTCATTTGATGCTTTTGTTTCAACTACATCAGAAATTGCATTAGTTTCATTTAAAGTATTTTGATTTTCTGTATCTGATTTTACTTCCTTATTTCCAATATCCACTACACTTGCCACTCCTACTATACTTAAAACAACTGTTGTGCAAATACTAATTATTACTTTTTTTAACATATAAATCCCTCCTCTTATTTTTAGAAATTTTTTAAAATTTCTTTTTTAGAGTATAGGATTTATTGATATTCATTTTCAATTTGAGAAAAAATTTTAAAATATACCCATATTTTTTATATTTCTTCACCTTGTACGCAAAGCCTTAAATTTGGCTTATTTGCAACACATGTAATCAATGTTATTTTATTTTCTTTTGTATCTTCAATTTTTGACCAATCTGTACTTTCTATTTCTAGAATTGTTGCAACCTTATACCTCCTTTCTCCCATTTCACTTTTATATATGATTAAATCTCCTTTTTCTAATTTATTGATATCTTGAAAATAATGTGCGACATCATTTCCTCTATTATGTGATGCTAAAGCAATATTTCCATTCCATATACTTGAATTTGGAAAATGTCCAATATCTGTTTTTAATGTATCTAAATCCACTCCTTCCTTTATTTGAGCTTTAACATCTATTTTTGGAATTTCTAATGTTCCAATTACATCATTTGGTATTAAATCATCTTCTACTGTATTATCTTGAATTACGGTATTTGTATCATTTGAATTTGTATTTGTATCTTTAATAGTAAATGTTTTTACTAAAATATTTGCTAGAAATAATAAAATAACCATAATTACGATTATTAAAATATATTTTAGAATTTTTTTTAACTTCATTTTTTCACCTTCTATTTTATTAATCTTTTTTTATTTTTCTTTACTTTTAGGTCATATAATTTTTTATATACTTTTGAAATATCTTTAAATGTTTTTGGATTATCTATTAATTTTTTTATTTCACTTGGATAGAAATTTCCAAATACTAAATCATAAATACCTAATTTCATGGCAATCTTTACTTTTTCTTTTTCATCCTTTTCACTAGTAAACAAAAGTATAACTCTAATATTTAGCTCTCGAAGTAAAAATAGATAATTTTCAAATCTTTCTTCTTCTATTTCTTGAGAAGCCAAAATTGCTGTTTGATTTTCAAATTTTTCATTTTCTATGATGAAGTCTAAATAACTTATTGCCATACTTCCGTTTTATTTCTTCTTCTAATATTTTATCTATTTCATGTTTTCCTGTATAAATAATAACCATTAGATTTTTTCACCTCTTCCTTGTTCTAATTCTAAAGCATCACTTAAATATTCTTCTGGATCAACTAACTTTCCATTTTCTCTTAATGTAAAATGACAATGACATCCTGTTGTTGCACCATTTGTTGTTTTGCCAGTTGAGTCTTTATATGGATTATTTTTAGGTCCATCTACATATTTTGGTCCTACTGTTCCAATTACTTCACCTTGCATTACTTTTTGTCCTGGCTCTACTATAAATTCTGGACTTACATGACAATAACTAAATTCATATACACCATCTTCACTTTGAATTGTTATTGTATAACCTCCAGCTCCTCCCCATGAAG
>CALXFF010000040.1 GCA_944387525.1 uncultured Clostridia bacterium
GGAATATTAACAAAGGCAGACGAAGCAAAATTATCAACAGAATTGTCAAGGTATAAAGAAGAATTAGAATTATATAAAGTAGAGAAATATAATGAAAATAGAAACTTTGAGGAAGAAACCTTAACAGCAGGAAAAGTAGAATTAAACTATAATACAAAAGAAAGTGGAGAAACAGGAAATATAAAGACAATAATACCAGATATAAGTGATGAATATTTTGAAAAATTAGAAGTAATAAAAGGAGAATTGTTAATAAATACCCAAAATGAAAAGGAAGTAAGAGTAGCCCAAAGGTTAGGAATAGAGGTAAATCCATATGATATAAGAGATGGAGTGTTATGGTCATCAAATGGAAACTTATTATTAATGGATGAAAACACAGGAAGTTTAACAATACCAGATTCAGTAACGGCAATAGGAGAAGGAGCATTTGCAAATTTAGAAGGATTAAGAACAATAATAATACCAAGTACAGTAAAAAGGATAGAGCAAAATGCATTTAGAAATAACACAACATTAGAAACAGTAATAATGCAAGAGAAAATAAATTCAGATGGAACAATAGAAGGAGTAGAATATATAGGAACATCTGCATTTCATGAATGTACAAATTTAACAACAGTACAAATGGCAAATAGTGTGACAGAAGTTGGAGAGTCATTATTTTATAATGATTATAATTTAGCAAATATAAATTTATCGACACAGATGAGAAATATTAGTAACTATATGTTTTCAAATTGTAGTAGTTTAATAAATATAGAAATACCAGAGGGAGTAACAGGAATAGGAAGTGGTGCTTTTACTAGTTGTAGTAATTTGACAAGTGTAAAAATACCAAAAAGCATAACAACTATAATTTCTGGATCATTTAACTATTGTTCTAAATTAACTAATATAGATTTATCAGGAAATACAAATTTTACTTTTGAAAATGGAATATTATTAGGAAATAATGAAACAGAAATGATAATAATATTAGAAAGTGCAATTAATGGAAATACTTTTACAATACCAGATACAGTCACAAAATTAGTATACGGACAGATAGATCAATTTAAAAATATAACAAGAGTAGAAATACCAGAAAGTGTAAAAAGTATGGATTCAACGTTTATATTAAGTAATAATATAACAGACGTAGAAATAGATAGTAACAATGAAACATATGAGGCAGATGGAAAAGCAATATATACAAAAGATGAAAATAATAAGGCTTTAGTCAGATATTATGCAAATGAAAGTGATGTTAATATAGAAAAACAAATAAAAATAATTATGAGGCAAGCTTTTTTTAGTAAGAATTTAAAAAGTATAAAATTGCCGGATACATTAGAAGTTATAGAAGATGAAGCATTTAATGGATGTAATAATTTAAAAAGTTTAGAATTAGGAGTAAATGTTAAAGAATTAAACAATATGTCAATATATGGTTCACAAATAGAAAAAATAACATTTAAAGAAGATAGTGGAGGTAATACAAATCCTAATTACAGTATAAGAAAAACAAAATGTAATGGAGAAGAAGCTGAAGCATTATTTAATAGTGATGGAACGATATTTATATCACCAATAAAACCTAATATAATAACATATGAAATACCAGAAGGAGTAAAAAGTATATCCGATTATGCTTTTCATAATCAAAATCAAATGACAAGTGTAATAATACCAAATACGGTAGAGAAAATAGGAAATTCATTTAACATATGTCAAGAATTAACAAGTATAGAAATTCCAAGTAGCGTAGAAGAAATAAACACAAGTTGTTTTAGCAATGCAACAAATTTAAGAGAAATAAGAATACACAAAGAAAGAGATAGTATTAAAGGCTCACCATGGGGATGCATATATGGAGATAGAGCAATAATATGGGATGAATAAATAATACAAGGAAAAAATAGCAATAAAATTTTATTGCTATTTTCCTTTAATTATGATAAGATAGTTCCAGTAAAAATAGAGGGCACAAATCGAAAAATGTAACTCAAAAAGGAAAAAATATCTCAAACAGAAACGGACTAAATAGAGAAAGAGAGACAAGGAGGAAGAAAAAATGAGCGATAAATTTTATGTAACAACACCAATATATTATCCAAGTGGAAGATTCCACATAGGAACAGCATATACAACAGTATTAGCGGATAGTATGAAAAGATACCATAAACTAAAAGGTGAAGACACATACATGCTTACCGGAACAGACGAACATGGGCAAAAAATACAACAAAAAGCAGAAGAGGCTGGAAAAACACCAAAAGAGTATGTAGATGAAATGGCAAAAATGGCAAAAGAATTGTGGGCGAAAATGGGTATACAATATGATGATTTTATCCAGACAACTGAAGAAAGACATACAAAAATAGTACAAAAAATATTTGATAAATTTATGGAACAAGGTGATATCTATAAAGGTGAATATGAAGGATGGTACTGTATACCATGTGAAACTTATTTTACCGAAACACAATTAGTGGATGGAAAATGCCCAGATTGTAGCAGAGAAGTTAAGCTGATGAAAGAAGAAGCGTACTTCTTCAACATGAAGAAATATGTAGATAAATTATTAAAATATTATGATGAACATCCAGACTTTATAAAACCAGCATATAGAAAAACAGAAATGATAAATAACTTTATAAAACCGGGATTGGAGGACTTATGTGTAACAAGAACTTCATTTGATTGGGGAATAAAAGTATTAAAAGATACAAAACATGTAATATATGTATGGTTAGATGCATTAACAAACTATTTAACAGCATTAGGATATTTATCAGAAGATGATACATTATTTAAAAAATACTGGCCAGCAGATTTACAAATAGTTGGAAAAGATATTGCAAGATTCCACTTAATTTATTGGCCAATTTTCTTAATGGCATTAGATTTACCGTTACCAAAAACAATTTTTGTTCATAACTGGTTTATGATGAAAGATGGTAAAATGTCAAAATCAAAAGGGAATGTAATATATCCAGAGACATTAATTGATAGATATGGTTTAGATGCTACTAGATATTTCTTATTAAGAGAATTGCCTGTATCACAAGATGGAATATTCTCACCAGAAAGTTTTGTTGAAAGATATAATTTTGACCTATGTAATGATTTAAGTAATTTGCTAAATAGAACTGTATCAATGGTAAATAAATATTTTGAAGGACAAGTTCCAGAATATTACGGAACACCAAATGAAGTTGACGAAGAATTTGAAAAATATACTATTGAGCAAATTAATAAATTTGATGAAAAATGGAATGAATATGAAATAGCAAATGCTATTCAAGAAATTTGGAGTTTAATCTCTAGGACAAATAAATATATTGATGAGACAATGCCATGGAGCTTAGCAAAAGAAGAGAAAACAGAGCAATTAAAATCTTCAATGTATCATTTAATTGAAAATTTAAGAAAAATAGCAATATTAATTAAACCATTTATGAATGATACAGCAGACAATATATTAAGACAAATTGGTGTAGATGATGAAAATCTTAAAAATTGGGATAGTTTAAAAGGAAAATATAACAAGATAGAGAGTACAAAAGTAATTGAAAAAGGTGAACCAATTTTTATGAGACTAAAACTAGAAGAAGAAATAGAATATTTAAAAAATTCAATGAAGAAATAATATATAAAAAGGGATGTAGGAAATGTAATGATTGGTGAAGAAAAAGAGCTAAATATATATTTAATAAACACAGAAAATAAATTAAGTAAAAAGTTGAAAATTAAATTAGCGATAATAATAGTAATTATTTTAATAATGATGATATTTATTGCAAATTATTCAATAAATATCATTAAAACTAATAAAATGTATAAACAATATGCAGAACAAATAGCTTTGTTAGAACAGCAGGAACTGGAAAAACAGGAAGCAGAAAGACAGGCTAAAATTCCAAAACTAACAGAACAAGGAAAAGAAAATATAAAAAGTATATATCATTCTGATACTAAAAGAGCTTTTTTGACCTTTGATGATGGACCTTCAAGTGTGACCAATACAATTTTGGATGTACTAAAGCAAGAAAATGTAAAAGCAACATTTTTTGTCTTAGGTTCACGAGTAGAAGCAAAACCAGATGTAGTAAAAAGAATATATGACGAAGGACATTATATTGCAAATCATGGATATTCACATGTTTATGAAAGTATTTACGCAAGTCCACAAGCAGTTTTAGATGAATACAATAAATGCAACGAAGTGGTTAAAAATGCAATTGGTGTACCAGAATACAATTCGCATTTGTTTAGATTTCCAGGAGGTCTTACAGGTGGCAAATATGCAGAGATAAAAAGTCAAGCAAATGAATTATTAGAACAGAATGATATTGTTCATGTTGATTGGAATGCTTTGAATGGGGATGCAGAGACAAATGATTTAAGTATTGATTTTGAATTAGCAAGATTGCAGGAAACAACTAAAAATAAAAATAGTGTTGTAATATTAATGCATGATGCACCAGTAAAAAAAGTAACAGCAGAAGCATTGCCACAAATTATTTCATATTTAAGGGAACAAGGATATGAATTTAAAAATTTTTATGAAATTATAAATTAACAAATGAAGGGAGAGAAAAAGAATTGCCTAAAAAAGTAGAAATACAAGAAAATATTGAGGAAAAGCTAGAATACATTGGATTAAATTTAGATAAAATACCAGCATCAATAAAAAAATTCGAACCATTAGACTTTAGAATACCAAAATTTTATGATGAAAAACAATATAGGCAATATCGTTATATTCCAATAAAAGATATTCAAATACTATTAACACCATCAAATAGATTAGATGAATTAGAGGAAAAATACAAAAAAGCAAGCCCTTTATATGAATATCTAGATCAAAAAAAAGAAGAAAATATATTAAAATATACTAAATTTTTAGAGATGCTAAAACAGGTAAAAATTGAAGATATACAAAAAGTCGAAGAGGAACAAACAAATTTAAACAAAAAAATACCATTTAAAGTAAAATTCGAAGGGAATTATTTATGGCAAATATATTATTCTGAGAATACAGATAGATATTTTATGTTAGTTCCAACAGAAGAATCAGATTACTCAACATTTTTCTTTTTGTTAAAAAAACAATTAGAAAAGAGAAGGAGTGGAAAAATATTTGTTCCAATTAGAAATGTTGGATATACTAGTGAATATATTAGAAAAAATCAATTTGAAGATTTAGAAAATTATTTATGGCTATTTACAAAAGATTGGCCACTGATTTATGAAGTATATGATAAAAATGAAGAGCTAACAATACAAATTGTTGGAGAAACTGAAGTATATGAGAAAGTAAAAAGTGCCTATAACAAAAAATTAAAAAGCAAAGAAGAAGCAACTCAATTTTATAAATTACTAAAAGCAATGTTTATTTTACAAACTGAACTTCCAGATTACTTTAAATTTAGAACAGATATTGATAAAAATGGAGAAATAGATTTTTATTATGAAGATGAAAAAATGGAATATTTAGAATTACCGAAATGGATATTGAATCAATATGAATTGGGGTTAGAAAAAATAGACGTAGCAAATGATTTAATAGAAGAAAACAAACAAAAATTAAAGAAATTGCAAGAAGAAGGAGCTATACAAGAAATAGAATACTTAACAAAAGAAAAGCAGATATCAACATTTTTAGAATGTAAAAAAACATTTTTTGGTAAATTTAAATACTATTTTAAATATAGCAAAAAAAATAAAAACAAGAAAATAGAAAAAGATGAAATAATAGAAAAAGATAAAATAGAAGAAAGACCGAAAAAAAGAAAGAAAAAAACAAAATTAAATAAAAGTAATTATACAATTGAAGAATTACTTGAGTTATATCAAGAATTAGAAAAAGCAGAAACAGAGCTAAAAAATTTATTAATGGATATAAATGCTTTAAAACTAAAAAACAAAAATAGAAAAAAGAAAATAGAAAATGCAACAAAATTTATTGAAGAAATAGATAGTCACAAAAAAAGTATATTTGAATTTTGGAAATATACAAACAAAGACGAGGTAGCAACACTTGCAGAAGGCGAAATAGAAGAAGTAAGTACAGTAAAGAAAATTACAAAAACTTTTGACTTCGAAGAAGATTTTGAAAAATTCGGAAAAATGATGGACAGAATTGAAAGAAGAGTTCTTACAAAAGAGGAAACAGATAGCTTATATCTTTTGTCTACAAATTTGGAAGATATATTAAATAAAGTAAAAAACAATGAATTTGTACCTAAAGATATTGAAAACAGTTTAAAAGAAATCAAAAAAGAAGCAAAAGAAGAAAAAATGTTAACAGCAGGTGAAGAATTTGATATTTTTGGTGGAATGGTGCAAGATAGGACAAAAGTATCAAAAATAAACAATAAAAAACACAGAGAAATAGCAAAAGATAAGTATAATATATTAGAAATTAATAAAAATACGAAACAACTAGGATATAAACTTACATTAGAAAAAGTTATAGAAAATATAAAAACTGCTATTCAAAAAGTTGTTGTAGTCGATAATTTGCCTATATATAAAGCGATTATTAATGGAAAATTAGAAAGTAAAAATATGAATTTATTTAATATAAATGAAGAACTTGAAATAGCTGAGGTTATACACAAAGCTGGAAACAAGATAAATTTATATAAAATAAATTTAAAGAAAGGAATTAATGCAATTAGTTATACGAATATTATATTCTATGACAATCAAAATAAAACATTGCCACTAGGACAGGACTTATCTACAAAGATTTTGGTAGACATCAGCAAATTACATTTGGAAGAAAAGGAAAAAAAAGAATTTCATATAATTAATTTTGAAGAAAAAAATAATGATTTTTCTAAAATTGATATAAAAACAGTTAATGTATATGAATATGACTTATAAAAGGAAGGAATTACGATGACAAATTTTTTAATCAAATTATTTATAAAAGATAAAAATGTAAAAGATCCAAAAGTAAGGACAAAATATGGAACACTATCAAGCCTAACAGGAATAGTAGTAAATTTTATATTATCAATAACAAAAGTGGTCATTGGAATAATATCAAACTCAATGTCAATAATTTCAGATGGATTAAATAACATAACAGATGCAGGTTCATCAGTTATAACAATGATAGGATTCAAAATGTCACAAAAGAAAGTAGATGATGACCATCCATGGGGACATGGAAGAATGGAATATATAGCAGCATTTATAGTTGATATGCTAATAGTTTTAGTTGGAATTGAGCTATTCAAATCTTCAATAGACAAAATAATAAATCCAGTAATGCCTGATATAAGCACAATAACAATTACAATATTGGTTATAGCTATAATTGCAAAACTATGGTTATTCTTCTTCTACAATAAAATAGCAAAAACAATAAATTCTGAAGCAATAAAAGGAAATGCATATGATAGCATATCAGATGTAATATCTACATTTGTTGTTTTGTTATCTGCAGTTGTAGCAAAATTTGCAAATATATCAATAGATGGATATGTAAGTATATTAGTATCAATATTCATATTATATACAGGATTTAAAGCATTAAAAGAAACTGTTGACATACTATTAGGTTCAAAGCCAGATCCAGAATTAGTCAAAGGAATAGAAGAATTTACTAAAAAATATGACATGATAGTAGGAATACATGACATGATGATACATGATTATGGACCAGGAAGAAAAATAGTATCATTTCATGCAGAAGTCCCAGCAAATAGTGACATATGTATGGCACATGACATAATAGACCAGATGGAACAAGACATTTATGAAGAATTCAATTGTATTACAACAATACATATGGACCCAATAGAAGTAGATGATGAAGAAATTAATAAAATGAGAGAAATAACAGAAAAAATAGTAAAAGAAATTAACGAAAACTATTCAATACATGACTTTAGAATGACTAATGGTGGAGGAAGAATAAACTTAATATTTGATTTAGTAATTCCAAGAGAAGAAAAAGTGGATAGTGATAAATTAAAAGCACAAGTACAACAAAAAATACATAGTGAAAATCCTAAATATTATGCAGTACCAAAAGTAGAGTGTTCATATGTATAATGTCGCATTGGGGACGTTTCTCATGCGACATACATTTTTAAAAAGTTCAGGTAAACAAAAAAATACACTATTATGTTTTATATAAAATAATAGTGTATTTTTGGATATAAAAGATCATAAAACTTCATCAGCAGTTATTTTTGATTTAGATTGAATTAGTTTCAAAATAAATCTACTAATTGGTCCAGCAACTATAATGTTTAAGAAAAATGCTGCACAGAAGTTTCTAGGCCATCTTATAAAAAATTCGCTTATAACAGTAGATAAATTATCTCCACCCAATAAGCCACCAATGATAGTCATAACAAGTGACATAAGAGTTACAATAAAGAAACAATTAAATAAAATATATGCATTTTTACTATCCGTTTCTGAAACAAATTTATCTAATAACATATGATTGATTTTCCCAATAACTAAGTTTTCTAAGATGAAAGCTATAATGAATGTTACAGGAAAAGCTATAAAGTTAGTTTTTATAGATTCTAAATTAAATCCACCTAAATGGATAGAAATATTTAGAAGTCCCATAAAAAATACCATAATAGCACATATACAAATTCCAAAAATTATTCCTTCTTTTTTATTTCTTGGCATATTTTTTCCTCCTTTCACAAAAAAATAACGCATATCTCAACTGGACTTACGCCATTCAAGCTACGCGTTGACAGGTATTATTATATCATATTTGGAAAATTAATGTAAGAGTTTTTTGAAAAAATTTCAAAATATAAAGTTTAAGAGTGGCTATTTGAAGTATCCCTCTTCATGGTAGTAACGAGATCATTTGAATAAGTTTACTAAAGTATTGATTTAAATTTTGTGAATTAATTGTGAAAATACTACTAAAAATAAAAAAAGTGTGGTATAAATATTAAATAGCGGACAGTTAAAATAATAACTGTCCCAAAATGGACAAAATGTCGCATGAGAAACGTCCCCAATGGGACATAGGAGGAAAGAAAATGTTAAAACTAAAAAATATCACAAAAGAATATGTGTCAGGAGACACAAAAGTAGAAGCATTAAAAGGAATAAGTATAGAATTTAGAAAAAGTGAATTTGTATCAATATTAGGACAAAGTGGATGTGGAAAAACAACACTTTTAAATATAATTGGTGGATTAGATAGATATACAAGTGGAGATTTAATAATAAATGGAAAATCAACAAAGGACTTCAAAGATAAAGATTGGGATGCATATAGAAATTATTCTGTAGGTTTTGTATTCCAAAACTATAATTTAATACCACATCAAACAGTTTTAGCTAATGTTGAATTAGCATTAACAATTTCAGGGGTTTCAAAAAAAGAGAGAAAACAAAGAGCGATAAAAGCATTAGAAGATGTTGGGTTAAAAGAGCAAATTCATAAAAAGCCAAACCAATTATCTGGTGGACAAATGCAAAGAGTTGCTATTGCAAGAGCATTGGTAAATAATCCAGATATAATTTTAGCAGATGAACCAACAGGAGCATTAGATACTAAAACCAGTGTGCAAATTATGGAGATTTTAAAAGAAATCTCTAAAGACAAATTAATAGTAATGGTAACACATAATCCAGATTTAGCAGAAAAATATTCTAGTAGGATTGTGAAAATCTTAGATGGAGTCATAACTGATGATTCTAAGCCTTTTACAAAAGAAGATGAAGAAAACGAAAAGGATGTTAAAGCTAAAAGTGGAAGAACCTCTATGAAATTCTTTACAGCATTGAGATTGAGTTTAAATAATTTAATGACTAAAAAAGGAAGAACAATATTAACATCATTTGCAGGAAGTATTGGTATAATAGGAATTGCGTTGATTCTTTCAATTTCAAATGGTGTGCAAAACTATATTAATAGAGTAGAAGAAGAAACGTTATCATCATATCCAATTACGATTCAAGAATCAACAGTAGATTTATCAAGTATGATTCAAAAATTAATGGGAGAACAAGAAAATACTGATAATACAAACCACGAAGAAGGAAAAATATATTCAACAGATGTAATGGATGAAATGATTTCAACCTTATCAAGTAAAATTCAAAGCAATAATTTAGCTGAATTGAAAGAATATATAGATGAAGGAAATAATGAAATTGCCAATAATGCTAATGCAATACAATATAATTATGATTTAAATATAAATTTATACAAAAAAGATACTGAAAATGGTATTGTCAAAGTAAATCCTAGTACAACAATGAATGCACTTGGAATGGGAGATATGATAGAAGCTGGAGAAAATTCAAGTATGAGTTCAATGTTTGGTTCTAGTATGAGCATGTCAAATGCTGATGTGTGGGAGGAAATGCTTGATAACGAGGAATTATTGCATTCACAATATGATGTACTTGAAGGTAAGTGGCCAGAAGCATACAATGAAGTTGTATTAATAGTAGATGAAAACAATCAAATAAGTGATTATACACTATATACATTAGGATTAAAAGACCAAAAGGAATTAGAAGAAAAGTGGAAAGCAGTTGAAAATGGAGAAGAGGTTCAAGAGAGTGAACAAACTTCATATACTTATGATGAATTATTAAACCTATCATTTAAACTAATTCTAAATTCTGATTATTATGAAAAAGAGAATGGTTTATGGATAGATAAAAGTGATGACGAAGAGTATATGAAGGAAAAAATAGACAATGCAGAAACGATAAAAGTAGTAGGAATTATAAGACAAAATGAGCAAAGTGTAGCTGCTGGAATGAGTGGAGGAATAGGATATTTAAAAGACTTGAAAGAATATGTGATTAATAAATCAAATGAATCAGAAATAGTACAAGAACAGAAAGAAAATCCTGATGTGAATGTATTTACTGGATTAGACTTCCCAGCAAATGGTGAAAACCAAATATTTAATTATGAAAATTTGAGTACAGAACAAAAAATGGCAATTGCAAACTTAAGTGCCGAAGACTTAGCAGAAGTAATGGAGACATATAATCAAAATGCTAATGCAAGCTATGAAAATAATTTAGAAACACTTGGAGCAATTGATTTAAATAGCCCATCATCAATAAATATATATCCAAAAGACTTTGAGTCAAAAGATAAAATAACCACAGCCATTGAAGAATATAACCAAAAACAAAGAGATGATGGAAAAGAAGAAAATGTAATAAGCTATACTGACATTGTTGGTGTTATGATGAATTCAGTAAGTCAAATTATAGATACAATAAGTTATGTATTAATTGCATTTGTTGCAATATCATTAATAGTTTCATCAATAATGATTGGAATAATAACATATATATCAGTATTAGAAAGAACAAAAGAAATTGGAATACTAAGAGCAATAGGAGCATCTAAGAAAGATATTTCAAGAGTATTTAATGCAGAAACATTTATTGTAGGATTAATTGCAGGGCTATTAGGAATAGGAATAACAATATTATTGACATTCCCAATAAATAGTCTAATATATACGATAACAGGAGTGGCAGTAAATGTTGCACTTCCACCAATAGGAGGAGTAATATTAGTTTTAATTAGTATGATATTAACAATAATTGCGGGACTAATCCCAGCAAAAATGGCAAGCAAAAGAGATCCGGTAGAAGCATTAAGAACAGAGTAATGTCGCATTGGGGACGTTTCTCATGCGACATGTCTCATTGGGGACGTTTCCGTTTGGACATTTTTGTCCATTTTGGGACACATCTTGTAAACAAAACAAGAAAAAATAGAGTAAACCTATATTATTAGATTAAAAAGTTTAATAATATAGGTTTATTTTTATAGCAAAATATGGTAAAATATATATGTAAACCGCTTTAAAGGAGGAATAAAATGAAAAAGAGATATACTCCAAATATAGGTGAAACAACAAAAATTATAACTTCAAAAATAAGATCAAATTTAGGTAGTGAGCCGAAAAAAGGAAAACATAAACGAATTGAAAAATTTAAAAGTGGAACATTCAAAAATTCGGATTATAAATATCTAATTAGAGGAATAGAATTTTTACAAATCATAGGCGATGCAGGGGTAGATGCAGTTTTAAGAAATTTAAATTCAAATGAAGATTTAAAGCCTGAAACTGTAAAACTTATGACTTTATTGAGAATAGGAAAAGGACCTTTGTATGAATTTTTAAATATGTATAAAAATAATATGCATTTAAAATATGATACAGAAAGAGAAATTGCAAATTTAGAAAATATGTATGAAATAGTACAAAATTCAAGAGATGGTGTGATTACAAGAAAACGTATAGTAAAAGAAATAGATGAAAATGGAGAAGAAAAAGAAGTAGAAATAGAGATTTCAATGACAGAAAGAGAAATTGCTAGCATAGTTAGAGATTATGAAAATCAATTGCATCGTATACAAGATAATAAATTCTCTACATACTTGGGACTAGGAATGAGTTTAGTAAGTATCTTAGGAGCAATTTATAGTGAGAGTAAAAGTTCGAAAAGTACGGCGAAAGCTTTAGGAATAAGTGGATTGGTTAGCGTAGGAACTTTGCTTGGAAGAAGGTTTTTTACAAAGAATTATAAAGAAAAAGTGGGAGATACAAGAAGAGATGTAAGAAGATTAGAAGAAGATTTAGTTGAAAATGAGCCAGTGAGTGGAATTGAAGAAAAAGATAAATTAAAAAATATAGAAGATAACATATATAAATCTAGTAGAGAAGAGATAAAAATTCAAAATAAAGTTAATTTGATGAAAGCGATTGATGTTATATCTATGTCAGTTTTAACAGGTATAATAGGAGCAGGAAAATTAAAAAAAGCGGAAAAACTTGATGCTAAAACTTTATCACAAATTTTAGTAGAAATAAATCAAAATAACTATTTAATAAGAAATATTATGGATAATATAAATTCTATGTACAAATTTCAACATGAAAATGAAATATTAAGAGAATATGAAGAAGAAATGGAGAATATAGTAAGTCAAATAGAAGAAAAACAAGACCCTCTAGTTGAAGTACAGAAACCATTTGAAAAATTAGAAATAAAAGATTTTAAAGGGAAATTTTATCAACAAAAAAGTAGTGAAACAGGAAAAATAAGATATAGAACTGAAATAGAAGTTCCGGAGTTTTCAATAAAAAAAGGTGAAGTGGCTTTGCTATCAGGTAAATCTGGAGCAGGAAAAAGTACATTTATACGATTATTGAAAAGAGGAGATATAAATAATAGGAATGTAATATTAATAGATGGAAAAGAAACTGTAGATAAATTAGGAAAACAATTTATAGCAGTAAAAGCAGATAAAAAATTGGGAACAAGTTCTAATGTACTAGAGCAAATAACAGGAAAAGAGACACTATTAGATATGACAGAGGAGGAAATTAGAAAATTACAAAAGGTATTACAAGAAGTAAAATTAGACAGCGAGAAAATAGCAACAGAAATATCTTCAAAAGATTATAATCAATTTTCAACAGGTCAAAAAAAGAGATTGTCATTGGCTCAGGCTTTATATAGAACTACGGAAAATCCATCAATAATATTAGTAGATGAACCGGTTGGAAATGTTGAAGATGAATTGATAGATGAGCAGTTAAAATCAATTATACAAGCAATTAAAGATGTAGGAGCAATGGGAATAGTTGTAACACATAGAGTAGATTTAGCGCAAAAATATGTTGATAAACATTATTATATAGAGGATGATGGTGTTATGAAAGAAAAACAGATTAAAGAAAAAGAAAATGACGAAATCGAAAAATAAATTATGTGAAACTTGGTTGACAGAAATTAAATTATATGATAAAATTTAAAACATAAATTAAGAGTGTATCTAAGAGTTAGAACTTGAGCGATACAGGGTAATTGTAATATTGATTACTTACACAGAAGGTAAGATTAATAAGTCTTGCTAAGGAGTCTTAATAGAGATTTCTTAGTGAGGCTTTTTTGATTATATAGATAATATATTGAATAAGGGGGAGTGTCATATGGATTACGTATTGAAAGAAATGAAATTAAATAAGTATAGCTTTAGAAAGTATGAGAAAAAAGATTTCGAATATTTATACCAAACAAAAAAAGATTGTTTCAAATGGTATGTTGAAAAATTATATGGTGAATGGAATGATAAATTTCAGATTGAATTTTTTAGAGATTATATAAATAAAGAATTAAATAATATAAATGTTATTATATATCAAAATAGAGAAATAGGAATTTTTACAAATAAAATAAATGAAAATAACAAAAGTGTAATAGAACTATTTTACATAGATAAAAAATTTCAAAGAAGAGGTATTGGAAAAGAAATATTAGAAGAACAATTGGAAAAGGATAGAGAAAATGGTAGAGATACGATATTACAAGTATTTAAAGAAAATCCAGCTAGGTTTTTATATGAAAAAGTGGGTTTTGAAGTTTATGATGAAACAAAATCACATTATAAAATGATAAGAAAGCTAAGTAATGATATTTAGATAGGAATTGAGGAGGGGATAAAATGAATGAAGTAGAAAAAATTTTAAATGAATATTATAATAATTATGATGAAGATTCAAGACTGATAAAAGATAAAGCACATCAAATAGAATTTATTACAACAACTAAATATATTGAAAAATATTTAGAAAAAGGAAATAGAATATTAGAAATAGGTGCAGGAACAGGTAGATATTCAATACATTATGCTAAAAAAGGATTTGAAGTATATAGTGTAGAGTTGATTAATAAAAATTTAGAAATATTAAAAAGTAAAATAACAAAAGATATGAAAATAAATGCTATTCAAGGAAATGCACTAGACTTAAATAGCCTTAAGGATGATATATTTGATATTACTCTAGTTTTAGGTCCGTTATATCATTTATATGATGAACTTGATATAGATAAAGCGATAAAAGAAGCTATTCGCGTAACTAAAAGCGGGGGAAAAATTTTTATTGCATATCTAACAGATGACTCGGTAATATATTCTTATGGAGTAAGAAAAGGAAATTTAAAACGATTAAAGGAAATATGTGATGATAACTGGAATATGCCTAAATTGAAGGAAGAAATATTTGCTACATTCAAAGTGGATGATTTTAGTAAATTAATGAAAAAATATGAGGTTAAAGAACTAGAAACAGTTGCAACAGATGGGTTTGCACCCAATATGGCAGATTATGTTAATAAAATAACTGATGAAGAATTTGAGATATTCTTGGATTATCATTTGAAAAATTGCAAAAGAAAAGATTTAATGGGATATAGTTCTCATATATTGGAAATAGTTGAAAAAATATAGTATAGGAAGTGGTGATATGGAAATTAGAGGAGCAAGAATTGCATTGTAAAAATAGACCAAATATCTTTAAGAAAACAACCAAAAAAGAAGTTGAAAGTGAAGTTATAGAAGTGCTAGAAAGTAAAGAAAGAAAAATGATTGTAGCAGTAAATGATAAGGAAAAAGTGTGCGGATTAGTTATTTTTAGAATTAAAGAAGTAGAAAATCATATAAATTTAGAAAATGCTAAAATTTTATATGTTGAAAAAATAGTGGTTGATAAAAAATGTCAAAGACAAGGTGTTGGAACATTATTAATACAAGAGATGAATAAAATTGCAAAAGAATTAAAATGTAATAGAATGGAATTAAGTTGTTGGAGTTTTAATAAAGAAGCAATAGAATTCTATAAAGCTCAAGGAATGAAAGTACAAAGATTAAATATGGAAATAGGAGTGATAAAAGATGATTTATGAAGATAAACTAAGATATGTGAAGCCTACAAAAGAATATCAAGAACAAGCTATTGAATACATAAAAGAATTTTATAAATATAATTCTGAAATACATGGAGTGGGAGGATTAGCTAGATATATAAATGATTATGATGGCTGGTTAGAAAAATTAGAAAAAGATAGAAATAGAATACCAAGTGAAGAAAAAGTGCCTGCTGAAACATATTTTTTAGTAAGAGAAGCGGATAACAAAATAGTGGGAATGGTCAATATCAGATTAGCTTTAAATGAAAAATTAAAAAAATACGGTGGAAACATAGGATATAGTATAAGACCAACTGAAAGACAAAAAGGATATAATAAAATTAATTTGTATCTAGCATTATTAGTTTGTAAAAAACATGGTATAAAAGAGGTGTTAATGGATTGTGATAAAGATAATTTAGCATCTGCAAAAACTATGAAGTCGTTAGGCGGTGTACTTTTAAAAGAATATTATGACGAAGAGAATGCAAAAGCTATTGTTCAAGATTATATAATAGATGTAGAAGAATCTATAGAAAATAATAAAGAAAAATATGAGAAATTTATAGGAGATGATGAAAATGAAATATTTTAAAAAATTATTAGGAGAAAGAATTTACTTATCACCAAGAAGTACAGAAGATGTAGAGAAATTCACAGAATGGTTAAATGATTTTGAAACAACAGATTATTTAGGAAGAAGCGGAGCTTTAGTTACAATTGAATCAGAGAAGGAATATTTAGAAAAACATACAAAAGATGAAGCGACATTCGGAATAATTGAATTAAAAACAGATAAATTATTAGGTAGTATAGGATTAGAGAATATTAATTATACTAATAGAACAGCTACACTTGGAATTTTTATAGGAGAGAAAGATGCAAGAAATAAAGGCTATGGAACAGAGGCAATACAATTAATATTGGACTATGGATTTAACTATTTAAATCTAAATAATATTAAATTAGATGTATTATCATTTAATAAAAGAGCAATTGCATGTTATAAAAAATGTGGATTTAAAGAGTATGGAAGAAGAAGAAAATCAGAATTTATTAATGGAAAATACTATGATAGAATTAGCATGGATATTTTAAAAGAAGAATTTACTCAAAGTTATATAAAAAACAAGAATATTTAATGAATAAAATTTCACATAATACCTATTTTAAAAATTTTTTAAAATAGGTATTGACAAAATAAAAAAAAACCTTTATAATTTATAAATGTCAGGAGGAGAGTATTGCAGGTGTAGTTCAATGGTAGAACCTCAGCCTTCCAAGCTGATGACGTGGGTTCGATTCCCACTACCTGCTCCAACAATCCTGATAATTCTAATTTAATATGCAGGTGTAGTTCAATGGTAGAACCTCAGCCTTCCAAGCTGATGACGTGGGTTCGATTCCCACTACCTGCTCCAGTTTAAGGCTTATGAATTGATAGGGTTCGTAAGTTTTTTTGATAGGAAAATATGCAAATTAATGATGAATAGCGAAGTAGCAAATATATATCATTATGAGACAAATATATAAATTTTGTATTCGAAATAAATATAGAAAGATTTTCATAGGAATTTTGCTTCAATTAAATAAAAGTGATTTTGAAGTTTTAAGGTGACAATTTGTCACCTTAAAGGAAAAAGGATAACATCGAAAATATTCACTTTAAAAATGTATAATTCCAATAAATGCTCATATAATATTAATGTCAAATTAGTTTGACAAGTTAAATATTATATGTTAGAATATATTTAACTTAACTCTCTACTACTTTTGTAGTAAGACGGGAGCCTAAATGATTTTGGAGAGTTCATTAGCAACTCTCCTTTTATATAGAAATTTTATTTTGTAAAAAATTTAATAATTTGTTTATCTATTAAGTCTAGTGAGGCGTTAGATATTTTTACATTTCTTCTTACAGTATCTTTAAAAATTCTTTGTTTACTAATTGTTGATATTTGATTAATTAATGCAATACTATCTTTTTTCATTTTCCCAATTTCTTTTTCCATTTTTGCAATATATTTTTGTTCTTTTTCGATTGTATTTTGAATGTTAATAGATACATTTTCTATTTTTTCTAATTCAACTAATATTTCTTGCAATTTGAGTTTTTCTTTTTCAATTTTACATTGAAATATATTATAAAGTTCTTTTCCAAGATTTACTGAAGAAGAATCATATTTTTTATTATCTTTTCGAGATGTTAATGGAATAATATTTAAAGCACCATTTCTAGTATTATCATATTTATTTAAAACAATACAATAATGTAATCCTCCTAATTCATTTCCAATATTAAATCCTAAATTTACTTTTATGACATCACCTCGAGAATATATACCAGATTTTGCAATATTAAATGTTCTTTCTTCATCATGATATTCAGCAAAGTCATGTATCCAATAAGCCAATAATTCACTTTTCTTATATTCGCTTAATTCTATATGTTTAAGAAATGATAAATTTAATCTGTTTAAAGAATTATCTTTATGAAGGATAACATTATTTTTTAACTTGATTTTATCTTCGTTCATAGCATCAGCTCCTTAATTTTGACAACATTATATCAAACATATGTTTGAAAATCAATAGAAATAAAAAAATATTTTTATAATATATAATTTATAAATATTTTTTTACAAGATTTATATATAATAATCTACAAAACCAACAGGATAAAGACATGAAAAAATTTTTCTAATGTATATATCCATTGAATTATCTAGCTTTAGAGATGGTTGATGTAT
>CALXFF010000041.1 GCA_944387525.1 uncultured Clostridia bacterium
CCATAATAATCTACAGTTTTATAATTACTTGTAATGAAAATAATATTTTCTAAGAAATCATCAATATCATCAACTTGTTTCATGATATCTCCATGGATAAATTCATAAACAGCAAATCTATATGAAGGGTCAAAATAAATAATTTTTTGCATTTTAGGACTAGGATTTAAACTTAAAAATTTGATTTCAGCTTTTATAGCATATGGAGTACTTCTTTTTATTAAGTATTTGTTATTTAGCAAAATTACATGACTTGAAACACCATCTGTAAAATACTTGTGGCTTTCATAAGGTACATTTAATAGTTTTAAAACAAATTCAATTATATTTTTATCTATTTTATTATCAATATTCATACTTTACCTCTAGATATATTTTAAAAATCCCTCTGGATAGATAATTTTTTTACCAGACTTAAAATCATCAATGTTTACCCATACAGCATTATACTCATCAGCTTCGTCATCAATTTCATATTCATCTTTGTAAGTATCCTCTGGAATTTCTATAGAATAAAGAAATACGATTTCATGCCCTGTTTTTCCTTGATAGGTAAAAATATTTTCTGTTACACCAAGAAGTTCTCCTACTTTAATATCAGCATTAATTTCTTCCTGAAATTCTCTTTTTACAGCATCTTTACTTGTTTCGCCAAATTCGATACCTCCGCCTAAGGCACGGTAAAAGGTTTGCTTCTTTACTTTGTCATATCCAATGCCTACTAAAATTTTGTTGCCTTTTTTTGCAATACCTAAAGCTATAGGTCTGATAGAATCAGGTTTAAACATTTTATACACTCTCCTTTGTTTTGGTAAGCAAGTGTTTAGATTGAAAAGGTATATGTGTAACTAATGAAGAGGAATACTGCTTGCCAATTAAATTATGTTATTAGTGTAGCATATGGAATTGTGGAGTACAAGAAATATTTGGAAAATGTTGAAAATAAATGGTATAATACGGTAAAAGTTTTTGTATATGGAGTAACTGATATGAATAAAGAAAAATATTTAGTATTAATAGACGGAAAAGATAAAACAGAAGAAATAGAAAAGTTAGAGCAAACAGAAAAATACTATATTATAAGGTTTTATAATGCGAACAAAACATATAAATATAATTTTTCAAAAGTAGTTATAGAAAGTGCTACACAGCAAATAGAACTTAAAGATAATCAAATAGTAATGATAGATAATATTATAATATCTAATGTAACTAAAATTATAAAATATATATCAAAGATAAGAATAATATTTAGTGACTCAAGAGAAAAGTTGACAGGCATAAACAAAATTAAGTTACTAGAAAATAATAATAAATCATCTGAAGAAGAAATATTAAATTATTTTAAAGAATTATCAAAATATGTGAAAATTGTAGACGAAAAAACAGGAGAAGAACATTATTTGTTAGAAAAACAATATAACAAATTTACAATTCCAGAAAAAAGTGTACTTAAATATTACTTGAATGGTATAAATACAGAAGGGCAATTAAAAGAAAAAGTAAATATTTATCCATTTAATTTTAATATTAGCCAGAAACAAGCAGTAGAAAATGTAAATAAAAGCAATATATCAGTTATAAAAGGACCTCCAGGAACAGGAAAAACTCAGACAATATTAAACATAATAGCAAATTTAGTTGCTAACAATAAAACGATTGCGTTAGTTTCAGGTAATAACGAAGCAACAAGAAATGTAAAAGAAAAATTAGATAAAAATGGATATGGCTTTATTGTAGCAGAATTAGGTAAAGATGATAATGTAACAGACTTTTTTAATCATTTACCACAAATAGATATTAGTAATTTCTACAAAAAGCAGATAAATGATGCCATTTATCAAAAACTATATGAGACAACAAATAAATTAGAGAAACTATTAGAATTAAATAACGAAAAATATAAATTAAAAAGAGAATTAGACAATTATAAGTTAGAACAAAAATATTTTGAAGAATATTATAAAAGTCAAAATGTAGAGAAAATAGATTCGAAGAAAATGAAAAATATGTCCTCAGCAAAAATTATTGACTTTTTGGCATATGCAAAACTTGCAAAGGAAAAATACTTGCAATATAAAATTGTATTTAATGTTTTACTATTATTAAGATTTGGAACAGAAGCGAAAAAATCAAAAAGTATAGATTATATATTAACTTTGCAAAGACAATATTACATAGTAAAAATAAAAGAATTAGAAAATAAAATAGCAGAAATTGAACGAGAACTTAAAGATAAGAGTTTTAAAAAATTGCAAAAAGAACATACTGAGATTTCTAAGAAGATATTTGAAAGTATTTTATATGAAAAATATGAAAATATGAATTATATTCCATCAAAAGAAAACTATAAAAAAGACTTTAAAAAGTTTAATGAACGTTTTCCTGTAATTCTTAGTACAGCATTTTCTTTAAGATATTGTACGCCAAGTGGACATTTATTTGATTATTTAATTATAGATGAAGCATCACAAGTTGATTTATTAACTGCAACTTTAGCATTATCATGTGCTAAAAATGTTATAGTAGTCGGAGACGAAAAGCAATTACCACAAATAGTTGATGAAAAAATAAAAACTAAAGTTCAAGAAATAAGTGATGAAAAATATAGTTATTTTAATGAAAATATTTTAACATCAATTTTAAAAGTATATAATGGAAAGATACCAACGCAAATATTAAAAGAACATTATAGATGCCATCCAAAGATAATAGAATTCTGTAATCAAAGATATTATGATGGAGAATTAATTCCATATGAAAATAAAAATCATGCAGCACAAAAGAATCCATTATACATATATTATCCAGCACCAGGAAATCATATGAGAGTTCTAAATAATATGGTAGAAAGAGGAAACTATAATCAACGCGAATTAGAAATGTTAAAGAAGGAGATTGCTGAAGGAGAATTATTAAAGGATGTAAATAAAAATGATATAGGATTTACAACTCCATATAGGAAACAAGCAGAAAAAGCTGCTATGCAGAATAAAGAAATAGAAAGTAAAACAGTACATAAATATCAGGGCAAAGAAAAGAAAGTTATGATTTTATCTACTGTTTTGGATAATTCAAATGCTGGGAAAAGGCGTATGAATTTTGTAGATGATCCATGTTTAGTTAATGTGGCTGTTTCACGAGCAGAAGAACAATTTATATTAATTACGAATGAAAAATTATTTTCAGAACAATCTAATGAAATAAAAGCTTTAATCAAATATATAAAATACAATTCTTTGGATAAAAATATTATAAATAGCCAGATTGTATCGGTGTTTGATTTGCTATATAATGAATATTCTCCAAGATTGAAATGCCTAGAGTCAAAATTGGTACATACTTCAAAATATAAATCGGAGAATATTATTGAAACTGTTTTGATAGAAGTGTTAAAAACAGAGAAGAGTAAAGGCTTGTCTTATTGCTCTCAAATGTATTTAAAAAATATATTTAAGGATTTATCTAGACTTACAGAAGAGGAAAGAAGATATGTAAATAATAATGCTTCTGTAGATTTTATAATATATGAGAATGATAGAACACCTAAGTTTTGTATAGAGGTTGATGGATTTGCTTTTCATGCGAATAATCCAAAACAGTTAGTAAAAGTTAGGATGAAGGATTCTATTTTTAGAAAGTATGGCTTGGATTTGATTAGGTTAAATACTGATGAAGGTGGAAATATTGAGAAGATAAGAGAAGAGGTTGAGAAATAGGAAATATAAAGGAGTTAAGAGTTATGATAAAAGCAATATTTATAGATATAGACGGAACTTTAAGAAATAGTGAAAGAGAACTTTCAATAAAAACTATTAATACAATTAAGAAAGTTACAGAGAAAGGAATTTTAGTAATATTGTGCTCTGGAAGACCAAGAAAATATACCGAAAAGGTAAGTAGAGAATGTTTTGCGAGTAAATATATTATTACATCAAGTGGTGGAAACATTTTTGATTATGAACAAAATAAAGTCATATATATAAACAAAATGGATAAAGAAGCAATAATAAAACTTTATGAGATAGCTAATCCAGCAGATGTTAGATTTATTATGAATGTTGGAGAAGGAAGAGTTGTAAATAAAGTAAAACATCCAGATCAAGAGATAAAATTAGGAGAGGATATAAGAAGTTTTGTATATAATAATGATGTTGTGCAATGTACTATAGCAGATAGCGATTTTGATAAAATAAAAAATTTGATACCTAAACTTGAACAGGTAGAAAATGTTGAGATAAAAAATAGACATAAAAGTTTATTAGATATTAAATTTAAAGATGATAAAACTATCTTTTGTGATATTGCAAATATAGATTGTAATAAAGGAACTGCAATAAAAAAATTATTAGAAATTTTGAATATCAAGAAAGAAGAAGCAATTGCAATTGGCGATGATAATAATGACTTATCAATGTTTGAACAAGTAGGGTATAAAGTTGCAGTAGCAAATGCAATTGATATTGTAAAAGAAAAAGCAGATGAAATAACGTTGTCTAATGATGATGACGGTGTTGCAGTTTTTTTAGAAAAATTATTAGAAAACAGAGGTGTAACAAATTGATATAAAATATTAATATTTGATTTATTGGATTATATTTAGGTAAGTAAAAAGATACTAATTACTAGTATCTTTTTTTTGACTGTATATTTTTAAATATGCGCGAAGAAATTTTGGAAAAAAATAAAAAACACTTGACATCGTTACGTAACGATGATAAGATAATATCAGAGGTGAGACATATGGAATATAAAATATCAGAATTAGCAGACAAAGCAGGTGTTACTAAAAGAACGATACACTATTACATAAGTAAAGGTTTATTATTGCCTCCAGAAGGAGAAGGAGTTAATAGCACATACAATGATGAACATTTAAATAGATTGCTATTAATAAAAAAGCTGCAAAGCGAATATATGCCATTAAACAAAATTAGAGAATACATATTAGAAGGAAAAGAAAAAACAAAAGAAACGGTAAAAAAACAAAATGATAACAGGGAAATATATATAAGAGAAAATATATGTAATATATTTGAAATCCATTATCCACAAGAAAATGGAGAAAAATATAAACATATTATAGAGAATGTAAAAAAATATGTAGAAAAAATGATGGAGGATTAAAAATGAATTGTCAAGAATTAGCGTTAAAAAAAGTAAAAATTGAAGGGAATATATTAGGAAAGTTAGGAGCTTTCGAGATAAATCAAATATTTAAGAATGAAACTAAAGAGTGTTTAGAAGTAGAATATACATTTCCAATGATAGAGACAGCAACAATAGTTAAGTTTGAAGCAAAAATAAACGAAAAAATCCTAAAAGGAATATGTAAAGAAAAAGAAGAAGCTAAAAAAGAATATCAAAGAAATATAGTAAGTGGAAATAGTGCGTATCTAATGGAAGAAGAAACGCCAAATATTTTTAAGATTTCATTAGGAAAAATAGCACCACAAGAAATAGTAGAAATAAAGATAAAATATATTGATACTTTTGAAATGGTAGATAATAAAATCAAAATAATGATTCCAACATTAGTAACACCAAGATACAAATCATATGAAACAATTAATTTAGGATATGGAAAAGTTGATTATACAGTGGATTTTAAAATAAAAATTGAAGACAATGTAAAAACAAAATCTATATATTCACCAAGCCACGAGATAAAAGTAATAGATAATAATGAAATAGAAGTTTTAGCTTATGATATGTCAAGAGACTTTAAATTAGAGTTAGAATTAAAAAATGAATTTACTTCAAATGGTCTATATTCAAAAACCAGAGATAATAAAAACATTGTATATTTATCATTTATGCCAGAAATACTAGATAAATACGCAGATGAAGAAAAAGAATATTTATTCTTAATAGATGTATCAGGTTCCATGATAGGGGAAAAAATTGAACAAACAAAAAGTGCTGTAATACAATGTTTACAACAATTAGATGAAGGAGATAAATTTAATATTATAAAATTTGATAATAAATTTTCTGCAATGAATATGTCAGCTATAGCAGTAAATGATGATAATATAGAAAAGGCCATAGAATATATTGATACATTAAAAGCTTGGGGAGGAACAGAAATATTAAAACCACTAATGTTTTCTTTGTACGAAAAGCCTTCAAATAAAACAATACTATTATTTACTGATGGACAAGTAGGGAATGAAGCTCAGATTCTTCAATATGTTAGAGAAAATATAGGAAAAAATAGATTATTTGCTTTTGGAATTGACTCAAATGTAAATGCTTATTTTATAAAAGAATTGTCAAAATTAGGAAATGGAAAGGGAGAATTAATTCAACCTAAAGAAAGAATTGACGATGCAATACTTAGAACATTTGCTAGAATACAAACACCTATGTTAGAAAATGTGAAAATTGATTATGGAAAAAATAAAATTTTAGATGAAATAAAAGAAGATGAGAATTTATTTAATTATGAGTTTTATAATGTCATTACAGAGCTAGAAGTAATAGAAGATGATATAAAATTAAAGGGAGAAATATTAGGGAAAAAATATGAATGGACAATAAAGAAGGAAGAACTAAAAGAATCTAATGTAGACTTAGAAGTAGTTTTTGCTAAAAAATCTATTGACCGACTAATGCAATATATAAGTAATTCAAGAGATCGTTTAAAGACAGAAAACTACAAAGAAATGATAAGAGATATTGCAATTAAATATAATATAAATTCACCTTATACATCATTTATAATTGTAAATGAAAGAGATGAAAAGATATTTGATGTACCACAATATCAAAGTATCACTTTAAGTAGTGGAGCTTTTAGAGGTAGAGGAAGCGCTATGGGAGGAAGATCTAAAGTAGCAATGCGTTTGGGAAGTTTAAATAATAATATGGATATTGGAGACTTCGAAGAAACTCCATTTTTAAGAAAAAATACATCTGCAGTAGATAAAGAAATGGGAGAATTACAACAAAGAGTTTATACATATTTTGAGAAATTTATAAAGCTTGAAAACAAAGAAATTCTAACATATTTATTATATGCTATATATTATAGAAAGATAAACAAAGTATTTAATATGAATGAATTTATACACTTTTTAACTAGCAAGCAAGAAGAAATTAAATCTAATGAAATTTATATGAAATTGATTGTGTTATTATATAATAATCTACCATCAACAGAAGAAATAAACAAAAAGAAATTATTGAATTTATTAAACGATGATTATAAAAAAGTAGCATATTCTGGAATGACATTAGATATAAAGTTAGAAAGTATAACTGATAGCGATATAAAAAGTACTTTAAAAAATGATGATATAGAAGATAATATTTGCAGAATAATTTGGTATTTAAGCAAGAATGTCTTAAATTATATTTAATTAAAATATAATATAAAAGATGTATAGAGCAAAGAAATTTGAAGTTATGTTAACGATATGATATAATATATATGTGTTTTATTTGAAAGCGAGGTAGATAGACATGAAAATTACAAATGAAACATCAAAAACAGTAGAAATTAGCTATTACGGAAAAGGAGCGATTATCGAAGCAGGGAAAAGCTTTGATATTTCATCTGAACGGATAGGTGATTTCATAACAGTTCGATCAGAAGATGGAGAAGTCTCAATTTTTCGAGGATTCGATTCACGAACTGTAACTGAGATTGGCAACTTGAAAGCCTCGACTGGCAAATTACCTATGGAGGTAATCATCCATAACTGATTTGTCTTTACATTTTATCCACCCCATGCGGGGTGGTATTTTAGTTTTATGAAAAACCCCAGCTAGGCTGGGGAAAATTTATTTTGGCAATTAATAAAACTGTGAAAATCAGTAAAGTTAATTATATAAGTTGGTAGGAAAACTTGAAATAAAGAAATATTAATATTAGAATGTTCGTAAAAGCATATAAATAGTGCTGGTTTTATAGAAGAAGATAAAAATTACAGAAAAATATATTAAGGCAATGGCTGGAAGAGGAGAATTATGAAAAGATATTCAAAAATACTAGATAAAGATAAAAGAGAAATTGTTTTATTAATCGGTAATGGATGCAAATGGAGTAAGTGTAAGTTTTGTAATTATCATTTAGACAGAAATAAAGATGAAGAGGAGCAATATAAGATAAATGCTGAAGTGTTAGATAAAGTTACAGGAGAATTTGGCGTACTAGAAGCTATTAATTCAGGAAGTATATTTGAGTTGAACGAAAAAAGTTTTAATAAGTTGCTAGAAGTTTGTAAACAAAAAGAAATTAAAAGATTAATTATAGAAAGCCACTATATGTATAAATCACGCATAATAACATTAAGAGAAAAGTGTTCAAAATTAGGAATAGTTTTACAGGTAAAAGGTGGTGTGGAGACCTTTGATGCTGATTTTAGAGAGAAGGTTTTAAATAAAGGTTTTGGATATCCTACTTTATCTGATTTGCAGGAAGTATTTGATATAGTTAATTTGTTGGTTGGAGTTGAAGGACAAACTTTAGAACAAGTAAAAGATGATATAAAAACTGGAATAGAAAACTTTGATAGGGTTTGTGTTAATTTATATAAAGAGATGGAGGATATTATGCCAGCAGATGAAGAGCTAAAAGCTAGGTTTATGAAGGAGGTTTATCCGTTGTATAAGGATTTTGAGAATGTTGATATTTTGGTTGAAAATACGGATTTTGGGGTTGGGGAGTAGAGAAAATGCAGAAAGATATGGAAAATAAACACTAAATGTAGTAAAATGATATAGTGGTATTATGATAACAGCAAATTGTAAAAATAGTTCTAAGAAAATATAAAAGAATTGGGGAGAATAAATGAGATATATAATATTTGCTATACTAGCTTTTGTAGAATTTGTATTTATGACAATGTTAACGAAAGAATTAGATCATATAAAAGAATACATATCAATCCAGTATTCGAGTTTCGAATTTTCAAGTAGAGAAGATAAACCAACAGGATTAAATACTTTAATAAAAGTGTTAGTTCCAGTAATATATATTATTATTATTGCTGGAATATTATATGAAGTGAACTTAGAGTGGCTAATAAGTGATATTTATTTGGTAACAATAATTTATTACTTTATAAAGTGGCTAAACATACTATTTCTTTTAAAAAGAAAAGATTTGCATGATTGGAAAACAGATGTTATATTAGCTGTTATAAGCACAATACTTAGTGTAACTATATATTATACGTTTATAATTAAAACTAAACAGATATTTGCTTCTGTTGAAGAAATAAGAGATGGTGTGTGGGTTTCAATAATCATATTTATTTTTGTGGTAATACGAGATAATATATATAATAATGTAAAAACAAAACATATAGAAGAAGAAAAAAGGAAGTATAAATACATAAGAAAGAAATATTTATATTTTAAAGATAAATATAGTGATATAATAAATACTAGAAATAAAGAATTAGCTTATATTTCATATAGTATTTTATTATACGAGAATTATAATAGACCATTTTTTTACAGAGGACTAGAATATATAAAATTTATTTTTACAAGAAGACCGACATCCTTAGGAATAATGCAGGTTACATCCAGAACATTAATATCTAGTAAAACGAGTGTAAAAAAAGGTTATAAAATAATAAAAAATGAATATTATCGTTTAAAAAAGAAATATAGAAGAGATAATAGACCACTAGACATTTATTTTATAACAGAAGTCATAAAACAATATAATAATGGAACTAAATATTGCGGAGAGATTTTTTATATAATGGAAATTATAAAGAAAGTTGAGAATGAAAGTCTATTAGTTAATCAAAGATTAAATTAAGTTACATTTTTATACAAATAACTCATAACCCGTTGAAATCTACTGTAAATAAGTAACATGCTAAAACAACGTAATCTTACAGTATCAATGGATTAAAAGTAATTTGATTTGAATAAAATTTAATATAAATTCTAAAAGTGGGGACAATTTGGGGACAGTCCCTACATTTTTATGCAATAAATAGCATATTTAACCATTGCTAATTTATATAAAACTTAAAAATCAAAAAAGTAATTTTTGAGAATTTTGAAAAGAGTTTTTATTGGTAAAATCATTATAAAATTATATATTCTATAATGATTTATATGAGCATTTTCTCTAGAACATTACCTGCTTCTTTATTATGAGCTTCTATTGGATGCACATAGAAGTTTAAGGTAGTAGTTATTTGAGCATGCCCTAATCTTGATGCTACAACAGCTACATCTACATTTTGAGATATAAGCAAAGTAGCATTAGTGTGCCTAAGACCATGGAAAGTAATCTTTGGCAAATTGTTCTTTTTAATAAAAAAACGAAACCAATCTGTAACTGTATCAGGATGCATTGGACTTCCATTCCAAGTAACAAATAGTCTATTTGAGTTAACCCATAAGCTACCACATTTTTCTTTTTCAGCATCATACCAAGTTTTATATTTTTTAAGCATATTGATAACTATATCAGGAATTCCAACTTCTCTAATTGAACTTTGAGTTTTAGGATTTTTTACGAAAATGCCTTTTTCAGATGTATATTGACTAGCCTTAGTAATATGTACAAAACCATTATCAAAATCAATATCTGACCATTCTAAGCCCAATACTTCGCCTCTACGCATACCAGTAAACAATGTTAATATAACAATAGTTTGAAATTTAATTTCTTCATTCTCTAAAGCTTCTAATAATTGCTTACATTGAATGTCATCATAATATTTGATTTGAGGTCTTTGGTGTTTAGGTGGTTTGACTCTATCTGCTGGATTATAAGGTATTATTTGCCAATATACTGCATTTTGCAACATAGCATGTAGTAAACGGTGATGCTCAAGTATTGTTTTAGATGATAGACTTCTCATTACAGTTTTTCCATTATTATTTTTACATCTTTTTAACTGATGATCTTTTGAAAGATAATCATAGAAATTCATAATGTGAGTTGGTTTTATATTAGACAATTTAAAATGTCCAAAGTAGGGAATAATTCGAGTGTTTAACATTCCTTTATATCTTTCATAAGTTTTTGGAGCTAATTCTTTTGAACCGTAATTTTTAGACCATAAATCTGTAAATTCTTTAAATGTCATTGAAGAGTTTTGTAAAACAATACCGTTTTCAATTTCATAAACAAAATTTACAAGTTCTTTATCTGCCTCACGTCTACTATTTGCTTTGATGCTTTTTGTGTACTTAATCCTATTTCCATAACTGTCAAAGCCATGTGATACAATTAATCTCCATGAGTTTTTGCCTCTCTTTTCAAGATACCCTGCCATTACTTTTTTCACCTCCTTTCAAGTATAACTATGGCAAGGATTTTATATAAATTTATTTTTTTATCCATAAATACATACCAGTAATTTTGTCTGGCTTATATTTAAAACCAGCTTTTTCATAAAAAGCTTCATTACCAGCAGTAGGAGTTAATTCTATTTGCATTTTTTCTCCTTCACTTACATTTGTTTCAATTAATCTTTTTAATTCATTTGTAATTTTTAAGCCGATTCCATGTCCTTGAAATTCGGGTTTTACACAGATATCTGTTAAAACACAAACAATGCTATAATCGCCAACTACTCTACCTATGCCGGCTAGTTTTCCGTCAACAGTAGCTTTTACCATATACATTGTATTTTTCAAGGCTTTTTCAACTTGTAGCTCAGAATATGTTTTCCAACCAACGGATTCGACCATTTCTAGAAATTCATTAATAGAAAAAGAGTAATCTAACTGTATGTTCATATGACACCTCCTATAAAATAAATCTATTTTCATTTTCTATAATATTTAAAGTTTCATCAATTGATAGATTAGATGTATCTAATATATTTTTTGGATTATAATTTCTATTCTTGAAATTATTTAATAAAGTTAGACAACGTTCATTCATTTGACAATTTATAGGTCTTTGTTTATCTCTAGATAATAGAGTGGATTCGTCAGTTAATAAAATGACAACTTTAATATTATAATTTTGAATTGAAGATTTTATTAACTCAATATTTTTAGGAGAGATTATGTAATTAAATACGACATCAAACCCATCTTCTAAATATATTTTAATTGTATTTATGCATATTTTCCAAAAAGTTTTTAAATGATTTTCAGGTTTCCAAGCTTGTGCATATCCACCAATAACTTGATGATATATATTGTCTCCTTCAATTAATGCGGATTTTTGGCTTCTTTTAGCTAATCCTTGAGAAATGGTACTTTTACCGACTCCAGCTGGACCTGTTATTATGTATAAGGTTTGCATTGTATCTAACCTCCTAAATTTATAGTTTTAATTAATATATGTAAATTTAGTATTTTTTTCTAGTTTCTTCTATCCAATTCTTAAAATCTTCTTGTGTTTTCAAACCTTGTTTTATATCATCTTTGAACTTATTAGCTTCTTTTTTCCATTTTTCATATTTCTCTAAATATATTGGAATATCAGGATTTCTATTTGCTAACATCTTTTTGGCTGATAAGGTTTTCCTATATAATGCATTTACTTCATCTTTCTTTAATTTTTCATTATAAGTTATCATTGCACCAATTTCTTGGCAAGTCTTGTTATGTTCATATATGTTGTCACAATATAGTGTATTCTTTTTTGAAGAAGGAATAAAATATTTACCACAATTTTTACATACATATATAGGTGTATCATTTTTTATTAACTCTAAAAGAGTTATAAAGCAAGCAGATTCGATTGTATGACAATTAAAGCAGAAAGATAGAAAAAGGTCATTATCGTATTTTGGATGAGAACTTTTTAGCTTTTCCGCAATAGTTTTTGCATTTTCTTCAAAACTACTTTTAACGTGATAAAATAAATGAGGATTAAAATCCTTTAGGGGTTCTATATCATACAAAAGAGTAATAAAAATACTTAATTCTAGTGACATATCCATATAATCATCATTTGCATATTTATATATATAAAATCTATCAGCAATAGAAAAATCACTCAAATAGTCTAAATTTGATAGGTTATTTGTAAAATTAATTAATTTCTTAAATTCAGATTGATATTTTATTAGAATTTTCTTTCGTTTTTCAAAAATTTTTTTGCAGACTACAATAAAATCATTTTCAGTTAAAAAAATATTTTTTTTGTCATTCGTAATATTTAAATTGATATATTTATTAAATGGGTTGCTAGGTCCTTTGTTAACATCATAAAAGTCTATTCCGGGTATTCCATATTCACGTACAAACTCTACAAAACAATTAAAATCAGTAAAATCATAATTCACAAATTTTAATAAAAGAGTTCCTAATTCATCTGCTTCGCTAACAAAATCAGATTTATATAATTTGCATATACTGCTAGAATAAGTAGAAAGATATTTATTGTATTCTTTTTTAGTTTTAAATCCATTTCTTTCCTTAAGTATTGTGTATGCGTTATTGATTTTATCGTATGATGCGTTTACAGTAGAAAAAGAATCTCTTGTAAAAATTTCTCTGTCATTAGCGATGTGTAATTTCATATAGTAAATTGTAGAGACAATATCAAACTTCATAAGAACCTCCTTGTTAACAATTGAAAAAGTATTATAAAAGTTGCTAATTTATATCATATATGCATTTAAAATATTGACTTTTACAAAATTAACAATTAAAATGCAAGCAACAAGCTTGTTAACAAGATTATACATAGTTAAATAAAAATTGTCAATACAAAACATTAAATTTATTTAACTAATGTGAATAGGAGGTGATAAGCATGGCATTAGATAAAATACATAAAACAACTCTAACAGCAAAAGAAGCAGCAGAATATTTAGGAATATCATATTGGTTAATAACTCAATTAGTTAGAAGAAAACAAATTCCTTGTTCTAGAGTTGGAAAGAGAATCTTATTTAGAAAAGAAGCTCTAGATATTTATCTGAGCAAAAAAGAAAATGATTCATTATTAGAATCTGATTAGAAAGAAGGGAGGTCATGGGACAAGTTGGATGGATAAAATTAAGTACCGATATATTCTCTAATAGAAAAATTAAAATTCTACTAAAAGAAAAGGATGGGGACACTTATTTTAGATTATGGATTCAAATTTTAACTATTGCTGGAGAATGTAACAGAAATGGTGGGCTATATATTAGTGATAATGTACCATTTAAAATTGAAGATTTTACGAATATTATCGGAAAATCTTCCAAAACTTTTACGAAAGTTTTCAGAAAATTTATCGATTTAGGAATGCTAATTTATAAAGATAATACATACTTTGTTAAAAATTGGAACAAGTATCAAAGTATTGAAAAACTAAACAAAATTGCAAAATCAAATAAAGTATTTGAAGAATCTAAAAATGAAAAAAGTTTTTATAATTCTACACAAGAAAAGATAAGAAAAGAAAAGAAGAGAATAGAAAGGAGACGAGAATAGATGAATCAAATTTTGAAACCCTCGATTGATAAAAATGATTACATTGAGTGCGAATATTGCAAAAATAAACTATATAGAAAAACAATAGACTGGAATTTATATGGCACTAAACGAGTAATGAAATTAGATTATGAAAGATGTAATTGCAAAGATGCACAAAAGTATTGGAATGAATATGACATGAAAAAATTACAAATGCTTGAAGAAGAGAAAAAATTACGAATGATGCAGGAATTTGCTAACAAGGTAGACAAAATAATAAAAAATAGCAAAATGAGCAAAAGAAATTTAAACTATAAATTTGAAAACTTTGAGGTTAATTCAAATAATAAAAAAGTGTATCAGAGTTTAAAAAATTATAGTGAAAAACTAGTGAATGAAGTAGAAAGAAAAGGATTAATTTTAGTAGGAAATAATGGAGTTGGAAAAACACATTTAGCCTGTAGTATTGCCAATGAATTAATTAAAAACGGAATACCTATCATATATGGAACACTCATTAATTTATTAGCAGAATTAAAAAATACCTATGATGTATATAATAATATTTCAGAAATGAAAATTATAAAATTATATGAAAAAGTCGATTTGCTAATAATAGATGATTTAGGAAAAGAAAAACCAAGTGAATGGGGATTAGAAAAATTATTTACAATAATAAATAGTAGATATGAAAATAATTTGCCAGTAATTATAACAACAAATTATGATCAAAATTCTTTGATAGATAGGCTAAGTATAAATGGAGAAATAGAAACAGCAAAGTCCATAATTTCAAGATTATATGAGATGTGTTACTTAGTAAAAATTGAAGATAGAGACCATAGGATAAAGAATAAAAAAGTTAGTAATTGCTGTAACAATTGCTAACTAAAAAGAAAACTTTTTTAAATATTTTCTATAAAAATTATAATTTATTTTTGCAAAAAAGTAAATAAAAATTTAGAAAAAAATTAGGACAAATAGGTATAAAATTTTTTACTAAACTGTCCTAATTTTTATTAAAATAAAATCCAAAAATAAATAAAAAACGTCCCTCGGAGAGTTAAAAAGGTTTTAGGGCAATTTTGCCCTAAACAGCAAAAAGGGTGTCAAGACACCAGGCTGGCGAATATTGGGCAGGAATAAATACCTACAATATTCGGAGCAAAAAATTTGCTCTTGATTTTCTGAAAATAGCTTTTGCTATTTCAGAAAATACAAATAATAAATTTAACAAAATGTAGAAAGAGAGAAAGTGATATTATGAGAGTTGTAATGAATGAATTTGATAAAATATTTTTATCTTATAAAAAAATATTAAATAAATTTAAAATGTTAAATATAAAAACTAAAAACGGAAAAGAAATAACACATAAAGACTTAAGATATGCAGTATATGTAATGCTAAAAAAACATACAACTTGTAGATGGAGAAGTGAAAAGATATTAAGTAGAAGATATTATATCCTAGATGAAGGATATAAGTGGTTAAGATATGTGTATTTTCAAAACGAGAAAAAGCAAATTGATGCTGATGTAGAGTTTTTTGAAAACAGAATAAAACAATATGAAGAATTGTTAAAAGTAAAGCATAATGAAAATTGGTGGAATGAAGATATGACAATAAAACAATTAGAAGAATATTTTAATAGATCAAATTCAAGTATTAAAAAGGCAATTAGGAAAATGTGTGATAGTGGTTTTTATGATTATAAATATTTTGATAATAATAAAGTTATTATTTCTAGTGAAGGTGTTAAATGGTTATGCAAAAATATTTTTAAACAGAAGTATTTAGAGTTATTAGAAAAGTATAAGATGGAGTTAACTGAAATGTATATTAAAGCTGGATATATTTATGATGAGTTCTTTGGGATGAATTAAAAAGGATAAAAATGTAAAAAAATAAGAGAATTTGTTGAGAAATAAATTATTTTGTGATATATAATATAATAGAAAAGTATAGATAAATGGGGGCAATAAAATGGCAAAAAAAGAATCAAGTACAACACTTGGATATGAGGATAAATTATGGCAAGCAGCGGACAAGTTAAGAGGTAGTATGGATGCGGCAGAATATAAGCACGTTGTGCTAGGATTAATATTTTTGAAATATGTATCTGATGCTTTTGAAACTAGACAGAAACAATTAGAAAAGGAAGAACTTGCAGATCCA
>CALXFF010000042.1 GCA_944387525.1 uncultured Clostridia bacterium
TCAAATAAAGTCAGTATGAAAGATATTCAAATATGGTTAGGTCATTCTAGTTATAATACTACTGCTAATATATACACTCATGTAGATACAGAATCAAAACAAAATTCAGCAATTGTAATTGGAAATGCTTTAAACTTTTCGGAAACTACACAAGATATTCAAGAAGATGATGAAGAAGAAATGGAATTATAAAAAATTGTTAGAAATGTTAGAAAAATTAAAAATAAAAAAATCCTTATTTAAGCCACTAAATAAAGATTTTATAAAAATAAAATGTTATGAATTTTGTAGAACTTTTTGTAGAACTACAAAATTTTTAAAATTAAAACACCAAGTTTGAATCTTCCGAAACACTTGGTGTTCTAATGGTGCAGATGGCCGGAATCGAACCGGCACGGTGTTTAACCACCGCAGGATTTTAAGTCCTGTGCGTCTACCAGTTCCGCCACATCTGCATAAATAAAATATTTGAACTGGTATGTTGTTTAGCAACAATTAATATTATAATAGCATGTTATTTTTTTGTCAATACATTTTTTAAAATTTCCCATAAAAATTCATAAATTAATATAAATATGCCTTTTAAATGTGGCATATTTATATTTAATTATCAAAACATTAGTTATTTGTACCTGTTCCATCAAATGGAATAAATTTATTTACAACACTTTCTTTATTTACATCTTCTGATCTAAACATCATAAAAGAAGTATTAATCTTATTATCAACTAATTGTTCAACTTCTTCTTGTGTTGAATGTTCAGCTAAAACAAGTTCACTAACCAAAATTTGTCTTGCATTATTCAACATTTTCTTCTCACCTGTTGATAATCCTTTTTCTTTTTGTTTAAAACTTAAGTTTCTAACAACATCTGCAACTTCATAGATGTCTCCACTCTTCATTTTATCCATATTATCTCTATATCTCTTATTCCAGTTTTTATCCATTTCTGTTTCATCTTTTTCTAGTATTCCAATAACTTTTTCTGCCGAGCTTTTATCTATAATATTTCTTACTCCAACTTCTTCTGCCTTCGCTGTTGGTACCATTACCTTAACCTCACCTGGCATCTTTAGTATGTAATAAGATTGTTTCTTTCCAAGTATGTCTTTTTCCTCTATTGAATCTATAACCCCTGCCCCATGCATTGGGTATACAATTTTGTCTCCTACATTGAACATGTAAGTCAACTCCTTTCAGCATTTTTTATATATTCGGCAAAAAAAGATAATAAAGTTATGTAAATAGTTAATTGTATTTAAATAACTTTATTGGATTTTTTAACCATATTTATTATACACCAAAAAGTAGCAAAAGTCAAAGCCTTTGCTACTAATTTTTATGTATATTTTTCCTGTAATCTTTGATTTTCTAAGGAAAAATTTTTTTCAAACTTTTTTCCTTTAATTTTAATCCATTACTCCTGTTACATAAATTTTTATTTATTTGTAGAACCAAATCCTCCAGCTCTTTCTCCTTCTGCTGCATCATCATCTGTCACCAAATATTTTTGAAATATTGCTTGCCCAATTGCCTCTCCTTTTTTGATTTCAATATCTTCCTCTTTTATATTATAAAACGCAAACATGATATGACCATCATTATCAACATTTCCATAATAATCCTTATCTACTACTCCTACACTGTTTGCTAATATTAAACCTTTTTTCTTCGGATTTGAACTTCTATTATATAATAACAACATTTCATCATCTTGCATATATGCTTTTAATCCTGTTTTAACTAAAGTTGGATTAGTTCCTTTTTTAAAACTTGGTATTATCACATCTTCTGCCGCTTCTATATCATATCCTGCAGAATATTTTGTTTTTCTAATTGGCAAATTAATATTTTTATCCTCAAATCCTTTAGCTATTTCAAAACCTCTTAATCTTTCCATTTTTAACTCCTCCTAAAAAATATCTATTTCGAGGTCCGTCCCCAATTCCCTGTTTTCAGGGATTTTTAGGACCGTCCCCTAAATCCCTCCTATTTTTTCACATTTTATTTTTATTGTCAATAGTAACATTTATTTTTCGACAAAATATAATATTATTAACTATATTACAAGATTACAAGGAGACGTTTTAATATGCGAAAAATTTTATCTTTAAATGATTTACTTCTAAATGAAGTTGGATATATATATAATTTGAATTGTTCCGAAAACGTAAAAAAAAGACTTTTAGATTTAGGATTAGTAAAAGATACTTGTATTGTCCCAGTTCTGAAAAGTCCTTCTAAGGGTATTAGAGCTTTTGATATTAGAGGTTCATTAATTGCTATTAGAGATGAAGATAGCAATTTAATTTCTGTTTATACTAAAAATACTTAATAACATTATATTATTTGCTTCTCCCTTTTACTAAATTTCAAATATGGTTTGTGCATCACCAAAATTAATATAATGTTTCAACCTAATTGTCACCATGTCACAAATTATTCATATATTATATTAATTATTTAATGCATTTTTTTATTATAAAAGAGGTGTCATATGGGTCTTACAAAATCATCTACTGGAACTGATTTACTTAGTTCTGATAGTAAATATTATAAAAATGAAAATGGATATACTGTTGCACTTGCAGGTAATCCAAATGTAGGTAAATCCACTATTTTTAACAGCTTAACTGGTTTACATCAACATACTGGAAATTGGCCTCGGCAAAACTGTTAGTAATGCAACTGGCTCTTATTCTTATAAAGATGATGACTTTCTTTTAGTTGATATTCCTGGTACATATTCTATTCTGTCTTCATCAGAAGAAGAAGAAATTGCAAGAGATTATATTTGTTTTGGAAATCCTGACGCTACAATTGTCGTGGTTGATGCTACATGCCTTGAAAGAAATTTAAATCTAGTTTTTCAAATTATGGAGATTACAGATAATGTTATAGTTTGTGTTAATCTATTAGATGAAGCTAAGAAAAAACATATTAAAATTGATTTGAATCTATTGTCTAATATGCTTGGTGTTCCAGTTGTTGGTACTATTGCAAGGAAAAAATCTAGTTTAAACAATTTGCTTGATATAACTTATAAAGTTTGCCAAAAAAAGATATGTCCTAAACCTAAAAAAATAAATTACAACTCAAGTTTTGAAGATTGCATAACTAAGCTAGAAATTAAATTAAAAGAATTATATGACTTTCCTTCTAATTTATATAGATGGATTTCTTTGAAATTGCTAGAAAATGAAGCTGATGTTATTTCTTCAATTGAAAAGCATTTAAATGTTGACTTTTCTGAGAATATAGAACTTGAAGAAATGCTTAAAAATTCACAAAATATTTTAAATAGTTCAAATATTACTAAAACAAATTTCAGAGACAATATTACTTCTTCTATAATGAAACAAGCTGAAAAAGTATGTAAAAAAGTATGTAAATTTGAAGATAAATCTTATTCTAATCGAGATAAAAAAATAGATAAGTTATTAACATCAAAAACATTTGGTATTCCAATAATGATAATATTTCTAGGTATTATCTTTTGGATTACTATTGTTGGAGCAAATTATCCATCTCAACTATTATTTTCATTTTTTGGTTATATACAAGAAAATTTAATTGATTTTGCAAATTTTCTTAACTGTCCTGCATGGCTTTCTGATATGCTTATCTTAGGTGTTTATCGAACTTTAACTTGGATAATTTCTGTAATGCTACCTCCTATGGCAATATTTTTTCCTTTATTTACAATATTAGAAGATTTAGGATATTTGCCTAGAATTGCTTTTAATATGGATGGTTTTTTTAAAAAGTGTTGTTGCTCTGGAAAGCAGATGATTACCATGTGCATGGGCTTTGGATGTAATGCAGCTGGTGTTACAGGTTGTAGAATTATAAATTCTCCACGCGAAAAACTAATTGCTATTTTAACAAATAGTTTTGTACCTTGTAATGGAAGATTTCCTTTTCTAATTACTATTGCTACAATATTTATTGCAGGAAGTATGCAAGGATTTAGTGGTTCTATAATTTCTACAATTGCAGTTTTGTTTGTAATACTTCTTGGAATTTTGATGACTTTACTAATATCTAAAATCCTGTCTAAAACACTTCTAAAAGGTATGCCTTCTTCTTTTGTTTTAGAATTACCACCATATAGAAAACCTCAATTTGGAAAAATTCTTGTTAGGTCAATTTTTGATAGAACATTATTTGTTTTAGGGAGGGCTATTTGTGTTGCAGCCCCAGCTGGTCTTGTTATATGGATTTTTGCAAATGTTGGTATTAATGGAGAAAGTTTATTAAATATTATTGCTAATTTTCTAAATCCATTTGCAAGTCTAATGGGCTTAGATGGTTATATTTTAACTGCTTTTATATTTGGAATTCCTGCAAATGAAATTGTTTTACCTATTATTTTGATGTGTTATCTTGGAAATGGCACTTTAGTAAATTTAGATGATGTTTTTGCTATTGGAAATATTTTAGCTCAAAATGGTTGGACTATTCTTACTGCTATTAATGTTATGATTTTTACTTGCTTACATTTTCCTTGTACTACTACTTTACTTACTATAAAAAAAGAAACTGGCAGTTTAAAATGGACTGTCATCAGTTTCCTTATTCCAACTGTTTGTGGTATTGTTCTTTGTATTTTTACAACTTTTATTTATAATATCTTTATTACCTTTTAGAAAATTTTTACATTTATACATTAAAGATTTTAAAAATACATTTCTACATAAAATGCAAGAAATGTATTTTTATTTCAATTACAATACTTCATATTGATGATATTCTTTTATTATATCCAATTTCATAGTAGAATATAATTTTAGTCCTTTAAAACTTTTTGACCAAGGTGTATTATCTCTATGTGTTAAATCTACTAAATCTGCAGCAGACAACCCACCATATTTTTTCAGTGTTTTTTCTATACTTAATAATTTTTCTGTTCCATCTTCTGCAAATAAAATTCTACTTTTAGCTGGCATTTCAGCTATATTTCTGCTATCAATATCTTTTTTTTCTTCATCAATAGGCTTATATCCATATCTCTTATATCTTTTATAAACTGTATCTACTACTGGACCATACTTAAATGCATATATTTTATCTGTAAATAATTCTTTCTCCGTATCACATAGGTAATCTGCAAAACATAAATATACTAATTTTTGTAGTTTCAATTGAGTGCATGGTATTTTTGATAAAATATATTTTGCTACATCTATACCTTCTAATTTTCTATCTTTTTTAATTAGCTTTATAAATTTATCCACTGAATCAATAACTTTCACATCTTTAAAAAAATGGTCCGCTACACACACTGATTTCCAAGTCACATCATCTGCTTGTATCATATGTGTTGAGATTGATACATCTTTTCCACATTCTTTAACTATTTTATCTAAATGTTCTTTTAATTTTTCTTGAACAGTATCATCTGTTACTATATAATCAAGTGCAATTCTTGTTCCTAAAGAATATGAACTACTTAAAAATATAAAATGTGTTACCATTATTTATTACCTCCTTTATTTTCTTTTTCCCATTTAATATAATCTTGTTTATATTTTTCATGTAAATTTATCTTATCACGTAATTTTAATTTTGTGTGATTTTTTATATTTTTTTAGTAATTGAGTACAATATTTATGCGCAATATTAAACTTTCTAGGTAAATATTCAATTCTAAAATCTAATTCTTGCTTACTTAGAAGTAAATTATTTGTAGAATGTACATAATTATATAAATTTGAATTTAACTTTATAAATTTTCTATTTTTCTTTTGAGTATTTAAGACATCAACAATTGATTTGCAATCTGTGAAAAGTAAAATTTTTTTCACTTCCTGCTTCTGCATTATTTTAACCATACGTTTTAAAGCAACTTTTATAGCTAATAATTCAACTTCAATAGAATTTTTCATTTTATCTATATTAGTTACAAGTATTTTTTCAATCAATTTATTGTTATTAAAAATAAGAATTGAACAAGATGCAAAACTTACTTTTTCTAAAAAACTTCCATCTACAAATATTATATATTCCATATACATCAACCTCAAGCACATCATAAAACAAATGTTTGTAAATGTCAAGACTATTTTTATTTTTTATATGATAATTTTTTATATTATTTCAATATTAAAGTAATCATTTTATTCACTTGATTTTTACTGATATATTCTGTATAATATCTCAAACTCAGCACTTTTACAAATATTACTTTTATTTATAAAAAGGAGAAATTCATATGAGTAACATGGAATTAGAAATGAAAATACTAAATATAAACGAAAAAGAACTATCTAAAAAAATAGAAAAACTTGGTGGAAAATACATAAGCACCTCTAAGCAATACTTATATGTATACGACTTAATGTACATCAATCAAAGATATCATTCTTACCTATATGAGCTAAACAATGAAACTTTAAAATTAAGAAAGAATATAAATTTAGAAAAAATCAAAAATCTATTTTTTGAAATAGACCAATTATTATCTGATACTGACATATTATTTTTAAATAATAAATTTAACATCAATAAACTAAGTGAAATATTTACAATGCCTGAAACTACAATTGAAAAAATCTTGAATGATAAGAACTTATTAAACTTTATAAATAATTATAAAATGACACCAAAAAAATGGATTAGATTAAGAAAGACTGTAGAAAAAAATGCAAATGGAAACCAAAAAGAAACAACAACTTTAACAATAAAACATATTCTAAAAAATGATAATTCTGGTATTCAACAAATGAAAGAAACAGAAATCTTAGTAAACTCTCTTGAAGAGACAAATGAATTACTTGAAAACTTAGGCTTTTCTTATAGAAGTTATCAAGAAAAAAAGAGAATTAAATATATTCTAAATGAACATGAAATAGATATTGATACTTGGCCTAAACTTCCTACATATTTTGAAGTAGAAGGAAAAGATAAAAAAGATTTAGAAAATTTATTAAATCTTTTAGGTTATTCTTTTGAAGAAGCAGTTTCATGTACTGTTGATGAAATTTATCAAACTATAGGAATGGATATCAATAATATGAAAGAATTACGTTTTTAATAGAATAACTTAACAATATAAAAACTAAACATCAGCAACAAAATTAGTCCTTTCCACCTAGTTAATATATGCTTTTTTCCAACAAAATTAAAGCACCAAATAATAAAAGTTGATATTATCAAATATATCAAATTATAATTAAAATCTTGTGAAAAATTAAGTGGTATGAGAATTGCACCAACTCCAAGAATTAAAAATAAATTTAAAACACAAGAACCAACTAAATTTCCCACAGCCAAATCTGTGTCTTTCTTTATAACAGCTACAATTGAGGTAACTAATTCTGGCATAGCTGTACCTATTGCAATTATAGTAAGTCCGATAACTCTTTCTGGTACATTAAACTCCATCGCAATATTAGTTGCATAATCCACAACAAAATCTCCCCCATATTTCAACAAAACAATCCCAATGATAATAAAGAAAATAGATGCAGATATTTTTATGTCTTTAAACTTATCTGACTTCAAATTCTCTTTATATGCTTTTTTTATGTCTTTTATCTCTGCAAATATTGGATATGAAAAATATAAAATAAACAAAAAAATTAGAATTAATCCATCTCGCATATCTAATACATTTGGCGTACTAAATATACCTATGCTCAAACACCATATTATTATAGCTGAAATAAATGCCATTGGAATATGGATTTTAACCGCTTCTTTGTCTATTTCTACTGGTCTAATCACACACATTAATCCCAAGATAAATAGCAAATTACACAAATTACTCCCAATAGCATTTCCTAAAATCAAATCATTAGCTCCACTAGTAGCAGAGCTAATTGTTATTATCAGTTCTGGTGCTGAAGTTCCAAGTGCTACAATTGTTAGTCCTATCAACATTTCTGGTATGTGAAATTTTTTTGCAATATTACTTGCACCTTTAACTAAAAAATCTGCACCTACAACTAATAGCACAAACCCCAATACTATCATAATGATATTAAAAAACATATTAAAATTTATTCCTTCCACTTACTTTTAAGATTTTATAAATAAATTCATAAGATACTTGCTATTAGTATTTTAGACTATTGTTAAATTATTTATACTATATACCTATTTAAATTCAAAAATTCCCTTTTCTATATCATCAACTAATTTTTCTTTTATCTCTGGTGGTAGTAAAGGAATATTTTTTATATCTTCTACCTTTATTATTTCTGGCAAATATTTACCACTATCAACATATTTAGGATTATTAGAAAACTCTGGTCCTTCTCCTGTTCCAAATTTTCCTGATACATATTCACAAAGGAAAAAATATTCCTTCTGATTAAATTTTTCTGATTCCATTTCATATAATTTTTTTATTACTTTAACATCTATTCCAAATTCTTCTTTTATTTCTCTTATTGTTCCTTCTTCTAAAGTTTCTCCTTCTTCTAAACCTCCACCTGGAAATGTGTAATATTCTTGAATATCCTTTCTTTTTAGTACTCCTACTCTATGCATTAGTGCAATTCCACCATCCATAAATATAATTCCTGCTACTCTAGTTCTTTCCATATATATCATTCCTTTCTCATATTATTAACATTTTAACATTAGCATTTTTTTATTACAACTAATTAATTATTATTTTTTTCATTTTTATGTTTCAATTATAAAAATTAGTGGTATAATCTTAAAAGACAAAATTATAATATGTTAAAAAAAATTTATAATCTAAAGAGGAGATGATATTTTTGGCAACACCAAAAGAAGATGTAAATATAAACAAAATGTATGGTGAAGAATGTACTTTACCAAAAGAAGAATTTATTAAAAAATATCGTGTAAACGAAAAAGGACTTTCATCAAAAAAAGCAAATGAATTAATTCACAATTTAGGATTAAACGAAATCAAGCAAGCAAAACCCAAAAAGTGGTATCACTATTTCTTAGAAAGTCTTTTCTCACCCTTTAACTGCATACTACTTGGAATAGTTTGTATTCTAATATATACAGACATCTATCTTCCAGAAACCCCAAGCTATGCAAACATTATTGTTATAGCAATCTTAGTTACTGCAAGCACATTATTAGATTTCGTAGAAGAATATCGTTCTAATAAAGCCGCTGAAGAATTAAAGCAAATGGTTGCAACAAATACAACAGTTATTCGTGATGGAAAAGAAATTCAAATTCCTATAAATCACGTAACTCTAGGAGATATTGTTATACTTTCTGCAGGTAGCATGATTCCTGCTGACTTAAGAATTATAGAAGCAAAGGATTTATATGTTGGTCAATCATCGCTAACAGGTGAATCTGATAGTGTAGAAAAATACGTAGATTCTAAAATATCTTTAAATAATATTGACAACATTTCAGATTTAGACACTATTTGCTTTATGGGAACAAACGTAATTTCAGGAAGTGCTAAAGGTGTAGTTATTAAAACTGCTGATTCCACATATTTTGGAAAAATAGCTCATACATTAACTACTGGTAAACCTAAAACTGCATTTCAAAAAGGAATTGAAAATATTAGCAGATTATTAATTCATTTTATGCTAATACTTATTCCTATAATTTTCCTTTTAAATGCATGGAAACATGATATTGTAACAGCATTTACATTTGCAGTCGCAATAGCAATCGCTATTACACCTTTACTTTTACCAGTTATTCTATCTTCTAGCCTTTCTAAAGGTGCTGTAAGAATGTCTAAGAAAAAGACTATTGTAAAAAAATTGGATTCAATCCAAAACTTTGGTGCAATGAATATTTTATGTACTGATAAAACAGGTACTTTAACAGAAGATAAAATCGTTTTAGAAAAATATCTTGATATCAACGGAGAAGAAGATATCAGAACTTTAAAACATGCTTTCCTAAATTCATATTTTCAAACTGGTTTAAAAGGAAATATTGATGAAGCTGTAATAAAAAGAGCTTTAGAAAACGGCTTAGAAAATCTAAAAACAGAATATAAAAAAGTTGATGAAATTCCTTTTGACTTTTCTCGTAGGCGCTTGTCTGTTATAGTAAGTGATGGAAATAAAAAACAAATGATTACTAAAGGTGCTGTTGAAGAAATTTTAAATATCTGTACTATGGTGGATTATAGAGGTGAAGTTTCTCCAATCACAAAAGAAATTAAAGAAAATGTAAAAAATATCAGCAAGACTTTAAATGAACAAGGTCTAAGAGTAGTTGCCGTGTGCCAAAAAAATGATATAGAAGGCATTCAACATTTTAATGTTAAAGATGAAAAAAATATGGTTCTTATTGGATTTATTGGTTTCTTAGATCCACCAAAAGAATCTGCAAAAGAATCTATTCAAAAATTAAACAATGCAGGAATTCGTGTTATAGTTCTAACTGGTGATAATACCGAAGTTACTAGATGTGTTTGTGAGAAAGTAGGTATAAATTCTAAAAATATTGTATTAGGTAGTAAATTAGATAAATTATCTGATACTGCAGTTTTGAGATTATTAAAGAAAACAAATATATTTGCAAAATTATCACCTATACAAAAGGCTAGAATTGTAAGACTTTTAAAAGAATCAGGAAATATAGTTGGATACATGGGTGATGGAATAAATGATAGCCCATCACTTACAAATTCTGATGTTGGAGTTTCAGTAGACACAGCTGTTGATATTGCCAAAGAATCAGCAGATATCATATTGCTTGAAAAAGATTTAAATGTTTTACTAGATGGTGTTACCGAAGGTAGACGTACTTTTGTAAATCTTATGAAATATATTAAGCTAGCAACAAGTTTCAACTTTGGAGAAGTTGTTTCTGTAATTATTGCAAGTGTATTATTACCATTTTTACCTGAAACACCTATACAATTATTAGTAGAAGGGTTGCTATATGATTTTGGTCAAATGACTTTACCTTTTGACCATGTTGATAAGGAATCTCTTCAGCATCCTAAAAAGTTGGATATAAAGAGTTTAAAACATTTTATGCTATTTATGGGACCAGTAAGTTCAGTTTTTGATATTATAGTATTTGCTTCTCTATGGTTCTTCTTCCAAGTTAGAGATGCTGCAACATTTCAAACAATATGGTTTAGTTATAGTATAGTTTCAAACTTAGTCGGAATGCATATCATAAGAACTTCAAAAATACCATTTATACAAAGTAACGCTCACAAAGCAGTATATATATCATCAATTTCACTAATTATAATTGGATTAGTTGTTCCATTCACTGCCCTTGGCAGTATGATTGGTCTTGTTCCAATAGCAGCTCAATATATATTCCTTATCTTTGCAGTTACAATTCTTTATTGTTTCGTTGCCCTATTTGCTAAGAAAATCTACATTAAAAAATATGGTGAATGGATTTAAAAAATCCCCTTCTAAAGGGGATTTTTTTCATCTTATAACCACATTTTGCTTCCCAATTATATCAGCAAACAACTCCATAATCTGATCTGACAAATAAATTTGACCACAGTTTCTCTCATCATCATTAATCTTAACAAAAACATTAATATTATTTTTATCACCATTAAAATACTTAATAGCACCTCTTAACTTATCCTTTTCGCTTTCGTCAGAATCTGTAATATTTAAAATTAATACCTTTTGTTTTTGCTCTCCAAAATCTTTTATCTCATTTGCAATAATCGTAGTCGTATCATCTTCCCTGATACTTAATCTACCATCAACCATTACAATATTTTCTTCAACTAGACTATTTCCAGATTTCAAATATGCATTTTCAAAACAAATTATTTCAGCAGTTCCATATAAATCTTCTATTGTCACAAATGCCATAATTTTATTATTTTTTGTATACTTCTTCTTAATTGAAGTTATTATTCCTGCATATTTTACATTTTGTCCATCATGATATTTAGGTTTACTACTTGCATTTTGGTTCAATAATTCCATTCCTGAGTCAGACATATTGCTTGACATCTGTTCATCAAGATTTCTTAATTCTATTGTATTAATATTAGTTCGCCTTTCTATTTCACTTCTTAATTTTTCTAATGGATGTCCTGAAATATAAATTCCTAACATTTCCTTTTCAAGTGATAATAAGTCTTTTTTTGGTAGTTCCTCATGCTCTTCAAATTTATATTTCATCTCATTCATTTCCTCTTTTTCTTCTTCTGTTCCTAAGTCAAACATTGAAACCTGACCAGACATTCCTTTTTTCTTACCATTTTGAATAGTATCCATTATTCCTTCAAATGATGCAAGTAATGTACTTCTTGTTTGTTCAAATTCATCAAAAGCACCTGCTTTTATTAAACTTTCTATACACTTTTTATTTACTCCTTCATCTGCAATTCTCTCACAAAAATCTATAAAGTTTTTGTACTCTCCATGTTTTTCCCTCTCTTCTACAATGCTATCCACTGGCGCTTTTCCAACATTTTTGATGCTTCCTAATCCAAAACGAATAGCAAAATTCTGCCCCTTACTCTCATCATTTAAATCACTTTGACCTTTCCCTTTTGCACCGTTCTATGCATTTTGAGGCCGTCCCCATTGCACTTTCCACTGTGAACTTAGTGTTACTTTTGTTTATTTCTGGTTTTAATATTTGTATTCCAAGTGATTTACATTCGTCTATGTATTGTGGTATTTTGTCTAAGTTTCCTAAAAAGCTATTTAGCGTTGCTGCCATGAATTCTGCTGGGTAATATGCTTTTAAGTATGCCGTTCTGTATGCTACTACTGCATAACATGCTGCATGTGATTTGTTAAATGCATATTTTGCAAATTCTGCCATTTCGTCAAATATTTTGTTGGCAGATTCTGCATCTATTCCATTTCTAACACATCCTGCAACTAGCACATTTCCATTTTCATCTACTTGCCCATTTATAAATACTTCTCTTTCTTTTGCCATTACATCAAGTTTTTTCTTTCCCATTGCTCTTCTTACTAAGTCTGCTCTTCCTAAAGAGTATCCTGCTAAGTCACGTACTATTTGCATAACTTGTTCTTGATATACCATACATCCATATGTAACATTAAGAATTGGTTCTAGACTTGGATGTGTATATTCATTATGACCTGGATGTTGTTTTCCTCTAATATATCTTGGTATTTGGTCCATTGGTCCCGGTCTGTATAATGAAACTCCTGCTATTAAATCTTCTAAACAGTCTGGCTTTAATTCTTTCATGAAGTTTGTCATTCCTTGTGATTCAAATTGGAATATTCCACATGATTTTCCTTCTTGCCATAATTTATATACTTTAGGGTCTGCCATTTCTTTATCAAATTCTACATCTATACCTCTATTTTCTTTTACTAAATCAATTGTATCTTGTATTACTGTTAATGTTCTTAGTCCTAAGAAATCCATTTTCAAAAGTCCTAGTTCTTCTAATGTTGTCATTATATATTGTGTTGAAATTTGACCATCACGTACATATAAAGGGACATATGTATCAACAGGTTCTTTTGTTATAACTATTCCACAAGCGTGAGTTGATGCCTGCCTTGGCATACCTTCTAATCCCATTGCTATGTCTAATACTTTTTTTACTGTTTCATCTGTTTCATATAAATTTGCTAATTCTTTATTTTGCTCTAATGCCTTCTTTATTGTAATATGTAATTCATTTGGTATCATTTTAGCTAATTTATCTGCTTCAGCATATGGTACGTCTAGAACTCTTGATACATCTCTTATTACCATTCTTGCGGACATTGTTCCAAATGTTATTATCTGTGATACATGGTCATGTCCGTATTTATCTGATACATAATCTATTACCTTTTGTCTTCGTTCATAACAAAAATCTACGTCAAAATCTGGCATACTAATTCTTTCTGGATTTAAAAATCTCTCAAAAAGTAATCCATATTTCATTGGATCAATATCTGTAATTTCTATTGCATATGCAATAATTGAACCTGCACCTGACCCACGACCGAGGTCCAACTGGTATATCATGAGTTTTTGCATAATGAATAAAATCCCATACAATTAAGAAATAGTCTACATATCCCATCTTTTTTATAACACTTATTTCATATTCTGCTCTATCTAAAATTTCTTTACTTGGATTTTCTCCATACCTCTTTTTTATTCCTTTATCACAAAGCTCTTTAAAGAAATCAAAGTGGGTTGCATATTGTGGTGGTACATCATAATTAGGTAGTATTGTATGACCAAATTCGAATTCCACATTACATTGTTCTGCAATCTTTACTGTATTTTCAATTGCGTCTGGAAATGCTTTAAAGTATTCAATCATTTCTTCTGGAGATTTTACATATAGTTCATCTGTATCAAATCTCATTCTATCCATGTCACTCATTCTTTTACCTGTTTGTATACAAAGTAAAACTTCATGATTATATGCATCCTCTCTTTTTAAATAATGTGCATCATTCGTCGCAACTAATGGAATGTCTAGCTTTCTTGCAAGTTGTACTAATTTTTGGTTTGCTAATACTTGTTCTTTTATTCCATTATTTTGAATTTCTATATAATAGTCATCTCCAAAAACTCTTTTATGCCATAATGCTACTTCTTCTGCTTTTTCTTGTTCACCATTTAATAATGCTTGATTTACTGCTCCTGCTAAACATGCACTTAAACAAATTAATCCTTCATGATATTTTTCTAATATTTCTAAATCTATACGTGGTTTATAGTAATATCCATCTACAAATCCTAAAGACACTAATTTACTCAAATTTTTATATCCTTGATTATTTTTAGCAAGTAATATTAAATGGTTATATTTATTATCAATATTAGGCTCTTTATCAAATCTTGAACGAGGTGCGACATAAACTTCACAACCAATAATTGGTTTTACACCTTCTTTTTTACATTCTTTATAAAAATCAATTGCTCCATACATAACACCATGGTCTGTTAAAGCAATTGCATCCATTCCTAATTCTTTTGCCCTTACTGGCAAATCTTTTATTCTATTTGCTCCATCTAATAAACTAAATTCACTATGTATATGTAAATGCACAAAATCAGACATTGTTTTTCTCCTTTCATTTTGCATTATATCATTTTTTTATAGTAAATTCTATTATTTTCTATATTTTTTTATTAATATAAAAAGTGTAAGCAGTCAACAAAAAGACGTATTGAAACCTTCTAAAATGAGATGTAAGATAAAAACATCAAAATTTTAGGGGGTTTTAAAA
>CALXFF010000043.1 GCA_944387525.1 uncultured Clostridia bacterium
GATACATCAACCATCTCTAAAGCTAGATAATTCAATGGATATAGACATTAGAAAAATTTTTTCATGTCTTTATCCTGGTAATTCTAATTAATTGAAAATTGTCCTTTCATATGCTATAATTATCCAGACATTATCAATATTGATTCTTTGAAGGAGGTAAACTTTATGGAAGAAAAAATTTTTTCGAAATCATTAGGAGAATTGATACGGCAAGTTCGCATAGATAAGAAATTGTCTTATCAGGATATTGCACGAATGATTCAAGTACCAGCCGAAGAAGTTGAAAAATTCGAGAAGATGGAAACAATTCCTTCTGATGATGTTTTAAAAAAACTTTCAGGAAATCTTGGAATTGGTTACCGTCAGCTCAGAATAAGTGCAGGGTATAATATGGTTGGTGTGTATCCTGAATATTATTTATCTGATGGAACACCATTAGATATCGATGAAATTCTTTCAAAAATCTATTATAAAGAACCTTTAGTGTTGCCCATACTATATGAAATCGTTGAATTTTATAAGAGAAATCATGCAGATGATTAAATTCACAAACTAATAGTATGGATGGATAAAACTGGCTGTGCAATGTTCAACTGGTTTTATCTTTTTTTATTTTACTTTTGTCTATTATTACAAATGGAAACATAGAGCTCTTAGATTGTATTTTTAATCTCATGAATAGAAAACACTGAACAAGGAGATGCAATTGCACTTGTTAAACTTTATAGGTTTAAAATCCTGTATCCTTATCAGTTTGCATAAATCAGTCTTATATGGTATAATTAAACAGTAACAAAATAACAAAGTTTTGCAAAATAGAAAGGATTGATTCTATGGGCTTAGGAGTACAAAAAGCTCGGATTGAAAAAGTAGAAACAAATGTGGATTTAAAGAAGGAAGTTTTCTACATTACATTGCAACTTAAGTTACAACATGACAAAACCATATTTGTTTCATTTTATGAAGGAGATACGATTTATTCCTTATATCAGATACTAGAACTGTACTTTGGTAATAATTGGGCAATCGATGTCCATGAATTATTGCTAAAAGATATACTAATCCTTAAAGGAGAAAAATCTACTGATATTGCTTTTTCAGTACCTCATCGTTATGCTCGTTCTGACAGTGTTGGTAAATGGATAATTTTAGGAAGTTATAATGTGACATATACCGAACTTGAGGCTAAAGAGATTTTAGAATCCTAATAGCAAATAAGCAAAACAACGTCTGCTACGAATATAGCAGAAGCGAGGAAAACTCTTTTGGGTTCTTTCTCGCTATTTTTATTAGTAATTTATATTAAAATATCTATAATATCACAAATATTTATATTTACTATTTTATCAATTTGAATTTTCCTTTTTATATAATCAATATATGTTACTATTCCCTTAATCTCGCTATATCTTCCATTCCTATAATATCTAATTTTTACAAAACTTCCTTTTTCAATTTGATTAAATTTATTATTTAGTTCTGCTAAAGTATCTTCAGATAATTCTTTCTTTTCCTCATACTCTATCTCTTTTTCTCTTAGAGCCTCTTGCAGTCCTTTTAGTGCATCAAATGGAAGAAATTGTTTTGCCCTTGCTATTCTATTCCCCACCATTATGACCTCCTATTAGTTTATTTCTGACCATTGTTGTTGCACCTTCTTCTAAGTTCATTCCTCTAATAATTGTATTTTTTCCCATTTTGTTTTTTATACCGCACATTGCAAGTTCTAGTTTTCGTTCTTTGTCTATTTTTTCTTGGTCTGCAAATAAACTCAATTGTACATTTTCAGTTTCAATTACATTAGCAAAATTTACCCCTATTCTTCTTATCGCAACATTTCTATTAGTAGTTTTGTCATATATTTCTAAAAATGCCTTTAGAAGTTCTGTATATACATTTGTATAATTTATTATTTTTTTCGTTCCTCCTGTTGATTTTATAGTGTCTTTTGAATATCCAATATATAGTCCAACTGCGTCTGTTACTAAATTATTTTCTATAAGTCTTAAACTTCCTAACTCTACCATCTCTTTTAATACTAATCTTGCTTTTATAAAAGAATAATCTTCAAATAGTACTTGACTATTTGAAATTGAATTTGTTTTAGGTTTATATTTCTTTATATCCGCAATAGTACAACTTTCTTTTCCCCAAGAGTGGTCTATTAAATATTCTGCATTTACTCCAAATTCTTTGTATAACTTTTTTGGTTCAGCATGTGCCACATCATACATGGTAAAGATTCGCATTTTGTTCAATCTTCTTTCTATTCCTTTTCCAATTTGCCAAAAGTCTGAAAGTGGCTTATGATTCCATAATTCTTTTTTGTATTTTTCTTCATCTAAATATCCTATGTTATTCGGATTGTGTTTTGCTGTTATGTCTAACGCTATTTTTGCTAAATACATATTTGTACCAACACCTGCTGTTGCTGTTATTCCATATGTTTTAAATATGTCTTTTATAATTATTTTAGCAAGTTCTATCGGATTTGTTTTGTATAATTTTAGATATTTTGTTGCATCCATAAAGGCTTCATCAATTGAATATACGTGTATATCTTCTTTTGCAAAATATTTTAAGTAAATGGCATATATATTTGCTGAATATTCTATGTATTTCTTCATTCTAGGCATTGCAACAATGTAGTTTATGGTTGGCGGAATTTCAAAAATTCTGCATCTGTTTTTTACTCCTAACATTTTCATTTTTGGAGATACTGCTAAACAAATTGTTCCTTTTCCTCTTGTATTGTCTGCTACTACTAAGTTTGTATTAAATGGATCTAAACCTCTTTCTACACATTCTACAGATGCATAAAAAGTTTTTAAATCTATACATAAATATGTTTTTTGCATTTCCTTCACTCCTAAGTTCTTTGTCACTTAATTATATCATCATTCCAGCCTCTTGTAAACGTTTGTTTGTACAAAATATGAAGGAAATATTTTACTTATTTGTTATATTTTGGTATTTAGTTCGATATCAAACTCTATATATTCATCATCATTTTTTACATTTATAGTGCCACCATGTAACTCGATTATCTCATTTGTTATAGCAAGTCCAAGCCCTGCTCCACCAGTAGAACTTGTTCTTGAATCATCACCTCTATAAAATTTTTCAAATATTTTATTAAGTTTATATTCAGGAATTTTATCTCCTTTATTTTTGAATGTTATTTTTATTTTATCTTCTATTTGTTCAAGTTTTATTTCAATTGTAGTTCCTTTATAACTATAATTTATAGCATTTTTTAATAGATTATCAAAAGCTCTTGCTAATTTATCACCATCTCCCAAATACATGACTTTATCTGGTATATCTAGGTTGCATTTTAAATTGTTTTTTTCTAACATTGGATAACATTCATCAACTAATTGTTCTAATAAATAAGATATATTTATTTCTTTTTTATTAATTGGCATAGAATGTAAGTCATATCTTGTTATATCAAAAAATTGATTTGTTAATTCTTCTACTCTCAAGGATTTATCTAGAGCAATTTTTATATATTTTTCCTGTGATTCTTTTGATATATCTTTTTCTTCTGAGAGCAATGTTAGATATCCAATAATTGAAGTAAGTGGAGTTTTTAAGTCATGTGCCATATACATTATTAAATCATTCTTTTTTTGTTGTGCATCTCGTTCACTATTTTTACTTGAAATATAGTTATATTTTATATCATTTAACTTTTCAGCAAACTCACTGACTTCATTAGGTAATTTAATAGTTTCATTATCTTCTTTTAATATTAAATCTAATGAATTATATACTTGATTTATATCATCTATATATTTTGAAATAAATCTAAATATAACAACTGATAAAACTATTATTATATAGATATATACTACAATGTCTCTGTTATAAACTATCCAGCTGTATAAATCATAGTTTAATCTAGCTACTAATTCAGATAAAGTATTTTCAAAAAATAATGCTAGTATAAAATATATTATTATTGAAGCTATAACTGCTACTATTATATTACTTATTAATGACATGAATAATTTTATCTTTGTTCTGGTTAAATTACTAATTTTCAATTTTATATCCCACTCCCCACACTGTTTTTATAAATTTTGGATTTTTGGAATCTTCGTTTAGTTTTTCTCTTATTCTTCTTATATGTACCATTACTGTATTATTACTATCAAAGTATTTTTCTTTCCAAACTTTTTCAAATAATTCTTCTGAACTTATTACTTTTCCTCTATTACTTGCTAGATATAGCAATATGTCAAATTCTATTGGAGTTAAGTCTATCTCTTTTTCGTATAATAGACATTTATGTTGGTCTTTGTCTATAACTAATCCATTTATTTCAATAATATTATTTGATTTCTCTTCATTATTATATAAAGTGTATCTTCTTAATGCGGATTTTACTCTTGCTACTAATTCTAATGGATTAAATGGTTTTGTTATATAATCATCTGCTCCGAATAGTTAATCCTTTTATTTTATCATTATCTTCTATTTTTGCAGTTAGCATAATAACAGGAAATTTTAATTTCTTTTCTCTTATGTATCTACATATTTCAAATCCATTTTTGCCTTGTATCATAACATCTAATATTGCAATATCTAAAGGTACTGTATCTATACATTTTATCGCTTCTTCTGATGTGTAAAATTTATAAACATTGTAATTTTCATTTTGTAAATATACTTCCACTAAATCTGCGATTTCTTTTTCATCATCTAATATTAAAACGTTCATTTAATCTTCCCCCTGTTTTTAATTATAACATAATTATCTAGTTTTTGTATTTAATTCATTGATTGTAAGAAAAATTTAAGAAATTGTTAATGGTTTATTAAAGCTATCTTTATTTCTTTTAGCTATAATTGTTTCAGGTTAAGGGGGAATCGAATTGAAAAGAATTAATAGAAGAAAATTGAATAAAAAAAGAATTATTGTTTTGATATTATTTGTTTTACTACTTTTTTATTTATATTATAACTTTATATTTTCTGGCATTGGCCAAAATTTAGATATTTTTAATTTTTCTAGTGGCTATAAAGTAATAAAACAAGATACAAATAAAAATTATCCAGGAGTAGGTCAAGAAAAAGTTAAAAATAAGGATGGTTATTTTACTACTTTTACTACTGAAGATAATTATAAAAAGACATATATTGAATATAAACAAAATGGTAACTCTTCTTGGAGTAATAAGAAATATTGGGGTGGTACTATGGCTGAAAATGGTTGTGGTATTACTGTGATGTCTATTATATTAAGTGGTTACGGAAAAGATTATACTCCAGAAGATTTAAGAGAAATGTATTATCCTGTAATGGATTATGAAAAGTTTTCTCATGAATTGTCTTCAACTTTTGGAATAAAAAATTCTGATTTTTATTATGACGCTGTTCATCTATCAAATGAGTCTATTATAGAGCATTTACAGTCAAATAGGCCTATTGTTGTTTGTGTTTGGAATAATCCAACTGATAATCGTTGGACTACCGCTTCTCATTATATGGTTCTTCTTGCTACTGATGGTAGAGATATGGTTTATGTTTCTAATCCAAATGGTTTAGAAAATGATAGTAAAAGTTCTGGATGGTATGATATTGATGAGATTACTCCTTATCTTGCTAAAGCTATATATATTGAGGATTATAAATAATTTAAAAAAATAGGAATCAAATTACGATTCCTATTTCCCATCACAAATCTCATTAATCTGTCCGGTATATCTCCCATTCTTAATCATGTTCAATAATTAATAAGGTAAAACTAAATTCGATATACTATATAAATTAATAAGCTAATATTGAGCTAAACCTCACGGCGTCGCTATATTATTTTTGTGTGATGTCCTTGATTAATTATTTGAACATGTATATAATATACCACAATTTTAGTGTTATGTCAATTGCTTTTTGTAAATTTTTTTAATAAATATAATTATATATCTTGACTTCTTACTCATAAATAGATTATGCTAAATATAGGAAATGGAGAAACCACAAAGTCGGTTGCCTCGAAAATGATATGAAAAACACATCAAACTCGGCAAAGTTTTACAGATGTGTTTTTTTATATTTTCTATTTCTTCACTAGATAGATTTCATTTTTATATCTCCATTTAAAACTTGTAATTTTTTATTAACTAAAGTTTGTTCTTATAATATAATTTAAATCCTCTATTGCTTTATCTATATTCATCATTCCATTTCCAATAGGATAATAAACAGGATATACACTATAATTCTTTCCTGCAATATTTCTTGGAAAACTTTGCTTCCTGCATTGTGATACTGATATGTTTTTATTTAATACAATAGAACTAACTTGATTTCCAAGAGTTATAATTATTTTTGGATTAATTATCTCAATTTCTTTGCATAATAAATCAAGATATTGATTATATACTGAATTTGGTAATACTCTTGCATCAACTTGAGTACATTTTCCAAGATTAGTTATGAAATATTTATGTTGTTCTACATCATCATATACTAAATCAGCGAATCCCTCATCCCATTCTTGTGCTTTTCTTCTTTGAATTTCTTCATATATTTTTTCATTAAGCAATCCAATTCTATAAAATAATTTCCATATATTCTTAGTTCCTATCCACGGAGATCTTTTACCTTTCCAATTAGGATTTGATGCAATATTTCTACCTGTTGGATTCATAAACACAAAACAGATATCTGGATTATCTGTACATCCACCATTATATATTGATGTTAATTCTTTTGCTCCATATTTTTGTTGCAATTTATCATATTCTGAATTCAAGTCACCTATTTTCACTATTTAATACCACCTTTTTATTCAACATACTAATCGTTGAGTAACGAAAACAACAATTAGTAGAGTTACATATTTTATACTTACTTCTCTATTATAAATTGTGATTTGTAATCTAAATAGTTTTTAAAATAATTTTAATCTTTCTTTCGTGTCAAGAAAGTCCCAATAATTAACCCAATAAAGATAATCGGTGCTATTCTGATAAATAACCATTCAAAAGAATGAAAAGCAACCCCTAAAACAGCATTTTCAGGATTACTATAATCCCAATTTAAGTATGGACTATTTAATAAAATTAAAGATATGAAAATAATTATTATAATTATAAATAATGAGATTAGCAACCAATGAGCCATTTTTCTTCTTTCATTCTTTCTTTGTGATAGTTTTAAGTTTATTACCTCTAGTTTTTCAGAAATTGCTTTTATATCATCAACTTTAGATTCAGAAATATTTTTTCCAAGTAAAGTGCTTACAGGTGTTTCAAAAACTTCTGATATTTTAATTAACATTTCTGCATCAGGCACGGACAAACCTTGCTCCCATTTAGAAATTGTTTGCCTAACTACATTTAACTTTATAGCAAGTTCTTCTTGTGAAAGTCCTTTTGATTTTCTTATTGCTTTAATATTTTCTTTTAACATTTTAAAACAACTCCTTTCTTTACAATTATTATATAAAGAACAGTCCGTTGCTACAAGCAATGCTTTTTAACATTTTAAATTTATCTCTACAAATTTTTAAGTATTTTTTGTTTTTTATACCACAACTCTGCTTTTCTTATATCAAACTTTGTTCCCGTTTTCAGTTGTAGCGATTTAAGCAATTTTATTAAATTTTTAATTTCCTTTTCAGTATAATTTGCTTTTTTTGTTTCTATTTCTAAAAATGTTCCTAAGCTATCAATTACCTGAATAAATGCAACATATTTTTCATTTTCATAACGGTAGTTTTTATCTATCATTCTTAAAAATCTAGTATAACCTAAATTATTAAGTATCTTTTCTGCTTTTTCAATATCATCTATTTTTAGTACAGTTTTTTCTGTTCCTATTTCAAATCCGTCAGAATTGTATGCTCTTTTTTTACAAATTATTTCTTTATCTTCATCATCTGTGTATCGAATAATTAATGTGTCTGTTATTTTTTCGTTGTATGGTACAAATTGTTTTGATTCTACATTGCACATATAGATATCATCTAATGTAAATTCTTCTATATATTTAAAATTGTTACTTTCTAATGATTTCTTTATAGTATCTATATTGTCAAACACTTCACAAGTAATCTCCGTGTTATTAATGTTTACCTCTTCCCTATCTTTAATATGATTAAATAATTTACATTTATTTTCTAGCATTTTAAAATCACAGCAAATTTTTATGAAAAAATCTTTTTTGTCTATTGTTACAAACTTATATAATTTATTTGCTGTATCTCGTATTTTCTCTGTATGAAGTTGAATAAAATTGTTTTGTTGTATTAATAAATTTCTATACTTTTTATCTTGTATTTTATTAAAATCTATATATCTCAAATTTTCTTTGCATACAGGAATCATATTATTTAATCTAATTAGTCCTAAATTTTCTCCTATTTTTATGTATGTTGCATTTGATTTATATTTGCTATGTTGAGGCTTTGGAGAAAACATTGGTGCAAAATATGTTGTATTATTAATTTCTAATATTATTCCTATATAAGGTCTTTTACTATTTTTGTTAAAAGGTACTTTATTATCAAATTGATATAAATATTCTATATATTTATCATCAATATTATAAAATTTTAATCGTTCCATATTTTCACCTCTAAAAAAATTACAGGGTACATTTGCTGCACCCTGCATAATTTTTTCATTCCAACTTATGGCTTGGATACTCCAATTTTTTAACTCCACTTATGGTAGGATACCCCAATTTTTTAATTCAACTTTAGGCTTGAATACTCCTTATAGAAATACATATAGTATCTCTCTTCTAGTATATTCATTATACTATGTTTTTATTACATTGTCAATCAATTTGTTTAAAAACTATATTTCCCAAACATTGAACCTACAATTAGCACATAGTGTCTATTCTGCTTGTTTTAATATTTCCTTTGCTTTATCTTCTGTTAAATATTTGTTTTCAATCATCTTCTCTATCACTTGTCTTTGCCTTTGTTTTGCTAAATCTGGATTCTCAGTTGGTGCATATACAGATGGAGCGTTTGGAATTCCTGCAAGTAATATACATTCGTAATCTGTCATCTCATTTAGTTCTTTATTGAAATATCCGTCTAGCAGCTTCTATTACTGTGTAATAACTATCTCCAAAGAAAATATTATTTACATATAATTCAAATATTTCTTCTTTAGAATAATTGTCTTCTATTTTCCAAGCCATAAATACTTCTGCAATCTTTCTTTCCATTTTCTTTTCTTGTGTAAAGTACATATTTTTTGCTAATTGTTGCGTTATAGTACTTCCACCTTCTACATAAGACATTGCTTTTATATCATTTATGGCTGCTCTACCTATTGCAAGTATATCTATTCCATTATGTTTGTAAAATCTTTTATCTTCTACACTTATTACTGCATTTACATACATTTGTGGTAATTCTGAAAATTCTGCATAATTTTCTTTTGCTCTTATTTCTGCAACTTTTTCTTTAAGAGGTGTATCTTTTATTGCTTCTTTATACATGTTATATCCATTACCTATGAATAGTAATGCTATACTCATTCCAATTAGAAATAAGAAAATCAATACTTTAAATAACTTTTTCATCTTACCACCTCATTTCTTTCTACATTCATTTTTGATTATTCAATATTCATTGCTGCTTTAACATCTTCTGGTAATTCATTTTGTTGTACTTCTCTCCAGTTTACTACTCCTCTCATTTGCATTATATCTAATTCTAAATAAGCATTTTCTCTTAATTCTCTGCTGGTTTTAAATTGTACCTCTTTTTCTTTTCCGTTTTTGTTATATGCAGTTAATGTATATTGATATTTCATATCATCTGAACCTGAAATTTCTTCTATTTTAGTGTTATCTATTTGGGTATAATACAAGTCTTTATGCACTACCAAAAAGTAATATGCTCCAACTGCTAAAGCTATCACAATGATTACTGCAATAATCATTGGTATTTTTTCTTTAAAATCTTCCATTTTTATTTCTCCTCTTTAATTATGTTCTTGCTTCCAAAATATGTCGCTAAGAAATATACTCCATAAATTACGCCAATAATTACTGCTGTAACAACGATTGAAGGTAGTAGTTCATCTGGTGATGCTAATACTTCTAACATTGATAATATAAATTTAATTCCAAATATTGAGTGTATCATTGCAAGTATTAAAGGCATCATAAAGAAAATAAATATTTGTCTAAATAGGGCTTGATTTATCATCTTTTCATCACAACCAATTTTTCTTAAAATTGTATATCTTTGTTTGTTATCAGAGCTTTCTGTAAGTTGTTTTAATGCTAAAATGGCTGCACTTGCAATTAAGAATACAATTCCTAAATAAATTGCAATAAATATGATAATTGTTGATAATCCTTTACTAGATTCTGTTATGCTGATTTTAGAAGATCCATCAAGGTTTATTCCTTTTTTTTGGATATTTTCAAAAAATTCTGTATCTCCACTTCCTATTAATGTATTTTCTATTTCTTGTTTACCTTCTTCTGTTTCTGCATTATAATTTGCCACTAAAAGGTATTGCTCTGTCCATTCATTTTTAAATTCAAAATTATCTGGTACTAATATAATTCCTGCATTTATTTCAGTTGTTGCCATAAATACAAAACCATCTTTACACTCATTGTATTTTGAATGATATGTTTTTCCATTTATCTCTATATTCGAATTTGCTCTTAGTGTTTGATTTCTTATATCTGTCATTTGATCATAATTGCAAAGTACAATATATTCATCATCATTTAATGTAAATTGTTCTTCTCCATAAAGTTCTGCAATTTTGTTATAGTCTGATATTTTAATTATAGATTCTGATGTTTCATAAGAAAGCATTGGATATTGACTTTTTGTAGTTTCATAATAATCTCCTAAACTATATGCCAAAGTCCATTCTGGTATTGCATAGATAGGGATTTCTATAATATCTTTCAAATTATTCATATCATATCCATTGGTTTCAAGTGTATAACTTACTGGCTTTCTTGAATCTTCTCTTTGTTCTTCTGTATAATATACAGTTTGCTTTGTATATGAGTTCACATAGCTTTCTGGTAAATATGCTGGTTTATATAAGTTTACATCTACTGGTGTAAATTCTTCTAATTGAGAGTCTAGTGCTGACTGTATTGATAAGCTACTAGACAACGCACTAATCGTCATAAATAACATTAAGCAAATTATACTCATACTAGCTATATTTGTATTAATTTTGTTATTAAGTTGCCTTAATACAAACATATTTGTTCCTTTTAAATAAATCTTTTTACTTGATTGAATAATTCTTAATATAAATCCTGATAAAGACCAGAATATTCCTACTGTTCCTACTATCCCCATTAAAATTGGTTTTAATAGTTCTTCACCTGTTTGTAGCTCATGCACTCCACCTGTTACTAAGTAATAAGCATATCCTAATAATATGCTTGATGCTATAAATACAAGTATTGATATGATAGGATTTTTCATTTTTATTTTTTCATTTTTTCTTACAGCTGTTAATAAATTAATTAATTTGTATCTTGAAATTGTTAATGTGTTAAATATAATAACAGCTATATACATTACTGCAAAATATATGCAAGTTTTTATACAGGCGTCTTTTGAAAATACAAAAGTAAATTCAGTCATATCTGCTTCAAATAGTTTTGCTACTAATATAGACATAAACTGTGATGCAAATACACCTATAAAAATACCTACAATCAATGATAAGATTCCTACTAATATTGTTTCTAATAATATGATAGTTGATATTTGCCTTCTTCCCATTCCCAATGTCATATATATACCAAATTCTCTTTTCCTTCTATTTATTAAAAAGTTATTTGCATATACAATTAAGAATCCAAGTACAATCGCAATAAATACAGAAATCATTCCAATCAGTTGTACCATTAATTGTATCATTGACCTTGTTGACTCAGATACTTCAAGCATTGCTTGTTGGCTGTCTAAAGAGTTAAACATATAGAATATTGCTACACCTAATACTAATGTTAAAAAGTATATAGCATAATCTTTAAAACTCTTTTTCATATTTCTTATAGATAGTTTAAATAACATCGTTCAAATCACCTCCAAGAAGTGTTTGCACCTCGATTATTTTTTCAAAGAATTGTTTTCTTGTATCTTCACCTTTTATAAGTTCATTGAATAACTTTCCATCCTTGATAAATATTATTCTATCTGCATAACTTGCAGTAAAGGCATCATGTGTAACCATTAATATTGTTGCACCTAAGTTTCTATTCAAGTTGTCAAAACTTTCTAGAAGTTGTCTTGCAGATTTTGAGTCTAATGCTCCAGTTGGCTCATCTGCAAGTATTATTTTAGGGTTAGTTATTATGGCTCTGCTTGATGCTACTCTTTGCTTTTGTCCACCAGATATTTGATATGGATATTTGTTTAATATTCCTGTGATATCTAATTTTTCTGCTACTTCTTTTACTCTTTTATCTATTTCGTGTGGATTTACTTTTTGAATTGTTAATGCTAAAGCAATATTTTCATAAGCAGTTAAAGTGTCAAGTAGGTTGAAATCTTGGAATATAAATCCTAATTCTTCTCTTCTAAATTTGTTTAATTTGTTTCCTTTTAGCTTTGTTATGTCTTGATTGTTTATGATGATTTTTCCTGCTGTTACTCTATCTATTGTTGAAATGCAGTTTAATAATGTTGTTTTTCCAGAACCTGATGCACCCATTATTCCAACAAATTCTCCTTCTTCTATATTGAAACTAATTCCATCAATTGCTTTTGTTAGATTTGATTTGTTTCCATAGTATTTTTCAATGTTTTTCACCTCTAATACATTGCTCATTATAATTTCTCCTTTCCTATGTTTTATCTATATTATAAATCATCTTCTAAGTCTTTGCTATTTTTTAATCTTACATTTGTATTACATTTTTGTAAGATATAGTACCATTATTATTAACAAATCAAATCAGTATATTCCAAAATGGAACATACTGATTTTCATCTAATCTGTTATTGCATTTACATTAGTTTCTATTAATACGATATGTAAACTCTTAATTTAAAAATAGGAGTGTTCTATTTAGTACACTCCTATTTTTACTACTCACCACCTAAATTTCCAGTTAAAAAAGGAATATGCTGCATATATTCCAGCTCCTTTTTGAGGCTGCTCATCCATATTCATAACATGTATAAGTGATGAATTCTCAGCAAAAAGCATAGTTGATAATTCTTGATATTCATTGAAGAAAAATGTATTATTAAAGAAAAAGAATTGTTCAAATTGTAGTTTTTTAATCCAATTTCCACCAATAATAAAATGTTCTGGATTTAAAAGCGACTTTATTTGTATATAGGGTGACTTAATAAATGTAAGCAATATTTCTTTATTTTCCATAAGGATATTAGTATATTGCTTTCCAGATGTTTCCTTTAATTTTTGGAACAATTCTTTTTGTTCTCTTGTATATCTTGGGAACATCATTCCAAATACTGGATTTGAATCCATTTGAAGAATATTGTTTTTTACATAAGATATTCTATTTTGGTCCAAATCATAATAAACAATTGAATCAGATTGAAATATTTTCTCCCGTAAATATAATGTATATGCTAATATATTATCACCTAGTATGGCTTTTCTAAAAATTTTTGGCATTACATTTATACAGGTTTTAAATTGGATTGATAAATCAAATAATTTAAGTTCCAATCCATCTTCATCATACGCCAAATTCTCTCTATTTTTTTCATAGCTCATACATTTGCTGAATATAATAGAAAAATATGTGATTTCTACATTTTTTTCTAATTCATTCAGCATGTTTTCTATAATTGCCCATACTTCATATTTGTTTTTGTAAGAAACACTCTTTTTAAATCCTGGTATTACTGTTTCTGTTATAGGTTCGAATTGAAAGTTCAATAATTCTGCTTCTACCTTATCATCAGTCACGTAAAATCCTGCAAAATATGCAAAATCTGGGTAAAGTATAAAGAATTTTTTGATTTTTCATTATAAGTTCTCGTTGTTGTGGTGTCATTTTAATTTCCTCCTAACTTAACAATTTTGTTTATTAGTTACGTATTTATATAAACTGGATATTACCAGATAAATTTATGATAATAGTTTACCATAAATCATACCTGATTTCAAGAAATTTATGATAAATATATCACATATAATTATTAAATATTGTCTAAATTAAAAATCAATAATTAATATTAAAACTGTATTCTATGAATATTAAAAGAATACAGTTTTTCTTAATACAGATTTTGATTAAAAATTAGCAGTTATTATCATTCATATAATATTTCTTTTCAGCTAATTTATCTTGTACACCTCTTAATGCTTCGCCAAATCTTTGGAAGTGTACTATTTCTCTTTCTCTTAAATATCTTAATGGGTCTAATACGTCTGGATTGTCACGACATAAGTCTATTAATTTTTCATATGTCGCTCTTGCTTTTTGTTCTCAAAAGGTAAAAATAGTGCAACCATTTTTGTTTAATTAAAATCGGTGTAATGCTACACCTTAAAACAAATTTTAACTTTTT
>CALXFF010000044.1 GCA_944387525.1 uncultured Clostridia bacterium
GCGATTATCGGATTTTTACCAATATTTAGTTTTCAATGTTCTTTTTCATTATTTTTCATGTAACTTTTTACAATATCTTTGTTAAAGGAAAACATAAATAGAAGTATTTACTTTTCTAACGTCTCTATTATACTACTTTAAATCATTTATGTCAATCGTTATAGTTTGCTTTTTATTGTAAAATAGTTGTTTTTTTATTGCATTAAAGTAGTTAAATAAAATTTGTTTAAATTGTTATAATAAGAAATATAAGGGAGTGAATAATATATGTCTATTTTTAGTAAGTTTCCTCCAAAAGAAAAGTTAATAAGCAGAACTTATGAAATTGATTTAACATTGTACGAAAAATTAGAGCATTTAAGCACTACAACTTACGATGTTTCAATAAACAAACTAGTAAATACTTGTTTAGAACATCTTTTAAGTACAAAAAATATAGCTTTATATAAAAGAAATAGAAATGAAATTTCTGTTTTTCGCACATTTCTTATACGACAAAGTCTTTTAGAAGGATTATATAAATTAAAAACTGAATATAACATTTCCTTAACTAAGTTAGTAAATATAGCTATTTATGATGCATTGATTGATGAGGGAATATTAAAAAAATAATCATTTAATAATTCTGTTTAACAATAAATATTGTTTAACTCACTTTTTTTATATTTTTATCTATTTAAGAATTTTAAATGTAAAATAAAAAGTAATAATTAAAAAATTACTTTTTATTTTTTGTATATAATATTGTCTTCTATTTTTTAACTTTTTTGTAAATATATTTTATTAGACCCCCTTTCTTACTTATGTTCACTTATACAATAGACTTTGAAATCCTGAAATTTTTGAGCATAAAAATGGTGTATTATCCCCTTATAATCAAAAATAATACACCAAAGTAGAAATCCCTCATTTCATCGCTTTTAAATATTATAGTAGTCTAGTATGTAGATTTATTGAATCTACTGTAAGTGCCGTTATTGAATAACATTGTGCATCCTTGCCCACACTTTTTACACTTACATATCCATTTACAAGTTTTACCCCCTGAAACTCTTTTTTTATTGTGAGTATATGTTACAAAATCTCACTTACGTATTTTGTGTAAATGGACCATTTACACGGATACGAATGAACTTTATAGCATCAGCTCATCATACCTGTCACTTTCTTATTTTGAAACGAGTTTACGGTATCTCTCGTTTTTCATATTTAATTTTGTATATACTAAGCATAAAAGATGCTCTTGAACTTCTTTTAATTCATATACTTCACTAGGTCGATTTACTTTTCTTTCTTCTGTTTTATTTATCTTTTTTTGTATTTCTATTGTTAACCCCATATATGAAATTCCTTTCTTATTAATCATCTATTTTTCCATTTTCATATTATCCATACCAAGCCCTATATCATACTTCATTTCCGTAATTTCATCTACTCTCCTGTCCATAAATTGTCCACTTTTTCTTATGAATATATGTGTCTGTTTAGAACCTATCATAAAGCAAATGTAGAAACTGAAGTTTCACCTATCGTAGGCTCAGAAAAACAATCTGAAGAATTAGTAAATTACTTATTATCTGAATTTGAAAGTAATCCAAAAGAAATTTGGGAATCTAATATCTTTGGAAAGAGTTTGCATGAACTTGTAAATGAAGGCTTACAAACTAAACTTGCTAAAATGCCAGAAGAAGCACAAATCAAACTTCAAGAGACTTTAGAGAGAATTGTTAATGAAGGTAGTGGCGGATTAATTTGTATTATCCTTTAGGAGGGATTTAGGGGACGGTCCTAAAAATCCCTCCTTTTAGGGATTTTTAGGACCGTCCCCCTAGTCCCTGTTTTAATATCCTTGCCCTGATAGTGTAGGATAACTAAATACCTTTCCACCTTCTGTAAATTGCCCACTTGGTGTGTGGTCTTGCAAAAATTCATTAGAACCTTTTAAGAAATATCTATATTTAGAACTTTGGCTAACATATCCAGTTGATGATACTGGATCATCCCATGTACAATCTATTGCATACCAGTTTCCATTTAATTGCACATAATTCCAAGCATGATTTTCTGTTTGTCCTTGTGAGTTTGTACCTGTTCCAATAACTAATGTACAAGGTATTCCTAATTCATCCATTAGATATTTGAAACTTCTTGCATAACCTTCACAAACCGCTCTCCCATTTACTAATGCTCCATAAACATTGTATATATTACTTTGAGATACTGTTGTATCATATTCTATATTTTCTACTAAATAATCATGTACCATTTTTATATCATCATATACATTTCCACTTCTATTTTGTAATATTTGATTTTTTACTTGTTCTATTTGACTAATTGCATTTTCTACTTGTGCTTGTGATGTAAATTCATCTATAAAATAATTATTTTCATTACCGTTATTTATATACACATTATATGTAATACTATTTCCAAGAGTTGTAGTTTCAATATTTAGATACATTTTATTTGGACTCAAATAAAATATCTCCGGATTATCATATGTATATGCTTCAATTGCGGATTAATAATATTTTCCTAACAAATCACTACCATTTGCTTGATTTAATATATCTGAAAAGCTATTTCCTAGGTCAATTCTATAAGTTCCACTTTTCATGTTTTCTTTATTACTTTCAAATGCTTTATAAATTGTTTGTGATGGTTCTTCTAGTTGATTATAAAAATATTTGTCTACTGTTACATTACTATAATCAACATTGACAGCAGTACTTTGTTCACTATCTTGTATTTGGTCAAATGGATTTTCTATGATTTCTGGTGTTTTTATATCTTGGTCTATTGTATTTCTATTTTGATTCTCAGAAATTACTGTTTGCACACCTTCAACTTCTGCCCCTGCTTGAAGATCTTTAAATTCTTGCCAAAAAATCATTCCGAAAAGTGCAAATACAGCTATTATCAAAATTGTTACAATAGATATAATAAATGTTGCAAGTCTACTTCTCATATCTTTTGTTCCTTTCTTTTTTGTCATCATATTTATTATATCATTTTTTTATAACAATTAATAGTATATTTTCCTATATTTTTGAAATACTAATTAAAAATATATTTTTAAGGAAGTGGCTATGCAAATTAAAGATTTATGGCAAAAATATTTTGCCTATACACCAGTTCAAGAATATGAATTTAATTTAACATCAGATCCTGAACAAAATTCTCAAGCACAATCAGATAATGTAGAAAATCCACAAAAACAAATTGAGAACATTTTTCCTAGTTTATCTGTTAATTTAGAATACATGAAAACAAGATATAATTTAATGATAAACAGTGATGTTGTATTAAGAGAATTTACATTAAATGCTAGAGAAAAACAATATAATGCTTTTCTATTCTACATTGATGGCATGGTAGATTCTAACATATTAGATGATTTTGTTTTGAAGCCATTAATGTTACGTAATAAAAGTAATATTTATGACGGTAGCCAACATAAGGTTGTTTCTGAAGCAGTTGCTAATAATATCACCGTTAGAAAAGTGAAAAAATTTGATTTATCATCATATATCATGAGTTGTCTAATGCCTCAAAATAATGTAAAAACACAAAATAAATTTTCTGATATTATATCTGGAATTAATTCTCGGAAATTGTGCATTATTTATTGATACATTATCAGTTGCTTTTGATATTGAAGTTAAGGGTTTTAAACAACGTAGTGTTGATAAACCATCAAATGAAATTGTTGTAAAAGGCCCTCATGAAGCATTTGTAGAAAATATTCGTACAAATACATCTTTACTTAGACGAATAGTAAATTCAGAAGATTTAGTAATAGAAAATGTAGAAGTTGGAAATCTTACAAAAACAAAATGTGCAATATGTTATTTATCTGATATAACTAATGACGATTTAATCGCTGAAGTTAAATATAGAATTAATAATTTGGATATAGATTCTTTACTTTCTTCTGGTCAATTAGAACAACTAATTTCTGACAAGAGTTCTTTAAATGTTCCTCAAATGTTAGCAACCGAAAGGCCTGATAAGGCTAGTAGCTATCTATTAAATGGAAGAGTTGTAGTTTTAGTAAATGGATCTCCATATGCTCTAATTATGCCAGCAGTTTTAAATGATTTTTTAAGTTCACCTGATGATATGAATGAAAAACCTCTTTTTGCAAATTTTCTAAAATTTATCAGATGTTTTGCAACATTTTTGACCTTGCTACTACCTGGTCTTTATATTGCAATAACAAGTTTTCATCAAGAATTATTGCCAACAGAATTGTTGTTTTCTATTTTAGCATCTAGAGAGAATGTACCTTTTCCAAGTTTTGTTGAAATTTTCTTATTAGAAATTTCATTTGAATTAATACGTGAAGCAGGACTTCGTGTTCCTTCTCCTCTTGGACCTACTATTGGAATTGTTGGAGCTTTGGTGTTGGGACAAGCTGCAGTTTCTGCTGGTGTTGTTAGCCCAATTTTAGTTATTGTTGTTGCAATTACAGGAATTTCATCTTTTGCTATACCAGATTATTCATTTGAATTACATGTACGTATAACTCGTTTTATATTCATATTTTTAGGATATTTATGCGGATTCCTTGGAATTGCATTAGGGTTATTTGTATATTTATCAATGATGGCTGGAACAACATCATTTGGAGTTCCATATATGACTGGTGTTTCTCCATTGGAAAAAGTAAAAGGAAATACTTATATTCTTCCACCTATTTGGAAAAGAGAATATCGTTCAACTTTCCTTCGTTCTAAAAAGGAAAAAAAACAGGCTAACATTTCAATGAAATGGAGAGATTGAAAAATAATTACAATCAAATTTGTTACTTAGAAAGGATTAATAGTAAAAATGAATAATTCAAGGATTTCAGTTCCAGAAGCTATTAGTGTAATTTTAATTGTTTTTGTTGCACACACTTTAGTTTCTTTACCTAAAAGTCTTTTAAATGTTACAAGTTCTGCAACTATTATTAACTTATTATATGTTGGTATTATCATGTTTTTTCTTGTTCTTTTAATAGTAAAACTTTTTAAAGGTTTTGCAGGTCAAGATATTATTGATATTTCCAGCCTTCTTGGTGGACCTGTTTTTCAAAAGATTGTAGGTATGATTTTTATATTGTATTTTATTTTTAGTAGTAGCATTTTGCTTAGGAATTTTTGCGAGTGTTTAAAAACAGTGTATTATCCAATGACTAGCCTTTTCTTTATACTTCTTACTTTTATTATTGCACTTTGTATTTCTAATAACTTTAGTTTTTCTGTTACTGCTAAGATTAATTTGATTATTTTGCCTATAATTTTTATTAGTATATTATTTATATTTTTTGCTAATAACCAGAATTTATCTTTTGAAAATATGACACCTATACTTGGTAATGGTCTTTTTGATACTTTTGTTACTGGGCTTGGTAATTTAGGTGCTTTTGGTGGAATTGTGTTTTTATATTTTATCCCTCCATATTTGAAAGAACCTAAAAAATTTAAAAAGGTGGCTATGCTTTCTATTGGTTTTTCTATTATTTATCTTATAATTTGTGTTGCCATAATTCTTTTAACATTTACATTTTTGTTAAAAGTTGATGAAATTATGCCGTTATATTCTGCCGCAAGATATATTGAATTTGGTTCATTTTTCCAAAGGTTAGAATCTATCCTTTTATTGATATGGATTATTGGTATGGCTTGTTATTTTAGTATTACTCTTCATATTACTATGAATATTTTTAAGAAAATTACTAATATAAGGAACTCAAAACCGCTTCTTATCCATTTTGCTTTATTGATGCTTTCTATTAGCTTATTACCTTCTAATTATAGTATTTCTAAGTATCTGGAGACTGATATATATCCTCGTCTTGTTATTTGGATAGGACTTGTTCTTAGTACATTAATTTTATTACTTGCTTATTTGAAAAAACGTATTGGAAAATTTTCTAGTAGTTTAAAAAATGGAAATGTTTCTGTAAATGTTTCTAAGTAATACTTTAAAAAAATGGAGTTTTAAAAATGAAAGTATGGATTAGACGTCTATTTATTTTAATTATAATGATAATATTTTTAGTGGCTTTTTCTGGCTCTTATTCTGCTTTAAGTATCGACAATTTGTCAACTGTTGTTGCAATAGCAATAGATACTTCTGATACTAATCAATTACGAATGAGTTTCCAGTTTACTAATGCCTCTTCTGTTTCAGAATCTGGCTCAACAGAACAATCTCCTTCAATTATTTATAGTATTGATTGTTCTTCAATTAGCAATGGCATTAACTTAATGAATACTTATATAGGAAAAGAACTTAATTTATCACATTGTAAGATAATTGCTTTTTCAGAAGAATTGGCGATGAGTGGAATTTCTGAAGAAGTTTATACTTTATTTAATAATGCTCAAATTAGGCCATCTACAAATGTTGTTATTACCAAGTGTACCGCAAAATATTATTTAGAAAATTCTAAGCCTTTGGCTGAAAATTTATTAACAAAGCATTATGAAATCTTTGCTAATTCTAGTAAATCAACAGGTTATACAGTTAATGCTACTCTTGGAGAATTTTTTAGTAGCCTTATTTGTGATGCTTGCGAAGGATATGCAATTTTAGGTGGTGTTAGTTCTGAGGATAATGAAAAAACTACTGGTATAAATTCTCAAAAAGATTCTTCTAATAAAGCAAATTCTTCCTCTTTAACCGGTAAAACTACAAGTGAGAATATTGGTATGGCTGTTTTTAAAGGTGATAAATTGGTAGGTGAATTAAATTCTATTGAAACTTTGTCTTTCTTGGCTACCAGAAACGAAATTTCTAGTTTCTTAGTTTCTATTCCTGATCCTAATGATAGCAATTCATATATTGATATTTATTTAACTCCTATTATTGATTCTAGAGTAGATGTAGATATTGTCAATGGTTCTCCATATATAAAAGTCTCTTATTCTTTTACTGGACGTATTTATTCAATGAAAGCAGATTCTAATTATTTAGATGATGATGTACTAGATAAAATTTCTGATTCTTGTGCAAATTATTTGGAAGCTGTTTTTTCAAACTACTTATACAAGACTTCAAAAGATTTAGAATCTGATATTAATGGTTTTGGCAAAAATGCTAGAAGTAAGTTTTTAACGACTCAAGATTTTGAGAATTATAATTGGCTTGGACATTATTCTGATAGTTTCTTTGATGTGTCTGTTGATGCTTCTATTCGTTCAAGTTATCTATTAACTGAAACTTAAATAATTGGAGGTTTTTATGTTTGATTCTTTACAATTTATTTTATTTATTATTGTTATAATATTTATTTTTCTAAAGGTTATAGCTTATGGTTTATATGAGATAAAGCAAGAAAATAACAAGTTTGGTGGGATTACTGTTATTGTGTTTTCTTTGGCAGTTTCAATACTTAGTATAGTTTCACTATTTTCAATTTAATGATTTGGGGACGGAGAAAAAATCATTCCAAATTGATATCTATAATAATTTTAATGATTTTTTCTCCGTCCCCAAATCATTCCCAAATCATTTTCAAATCACTTCAAAATCAATCTGTCTCAGAATCTTGCTAGCTTTCTTTACTCTAATTTTAACCTTATCACCAATTTTGTATACTTTATTTGAATGTTCACCAATTAGCTGTTTTCTATCTTCATCATAAATAAAATATTCGTCACCTAAATCATCAAAACGAATTAATCCTTCAATTGTGTTTTCAAGTTCTACAAACATTCCAAATGAAGTAATTGAAGATACAATACCTTCATATTCTTCACCAATTCTTGATTCCATGTATTCAGCCTTTTTCAAATCTTCAGCTTCTCTTTCAACTTTAGTTGCAATCTTTTCTCTTTCTGATGACTGTTTTGCTCTATCTTCTGCTTGTTTTTGATGTTCTTCTATCCAGTTTTCTTTTACATCATAATTTTCTTCTAAATATTTTGATATTACTCTATGAATAAATAAATCTGGATATCTTCTGATTGGTGATGTGAAGTGGCAATAATATTTACTTGCTATTCCAAAATGTCCTTTATTTTCTGCCTCATATCTTGCAAGCTTAAGTGTTCTTAACACTAAGTTTGATACTACTTTTTCTTCTTCTTTTCCTTTTGTTTCTCCCAAAATTTTTGCAAATTCTTTTGGATATATATTATCTTTATTTGCCTTTATTTTTAATCCAAAATTAATTAAAAATTTGTTTAATTCTTGGATTTTTTCTATGTCTGGTTTTTCATGTACTCTATATATAAATGGAGCTTGTAACCAATAGAATTTCTCTGCAATTGTTTCATTTGCAGATAGCATAAATTGTTCAATAATTTCATTTGCAAAACTTGTTTCATATTTTCCAACAGAAACTACTTTTCCATCTATATCTAAACCAATTTTGCTTTCTGGAATATCTAAATTCAAATATCCTTGTTCCATTCTTCTATTTTTTAGAATTATTGCTAATTCTTCCATATTTTTAAATTCTTGTATATATGATTTGTAGTGGTTTATTACTGTTTCATTTCCATCTAAAATTGCTTGAACATCATTATAGCTCATTCTTTTAGTTACTTTTATTATTCCTTTTACTACCTCACCTGAAACTACATTTCCCTTTTGGTCAATTTCCATTATGCATGAAAGAGTATATCTATCTTCACCTTCATTTAAGCTACAAAGTCCATTTGAAAGCTCTCTTGGGAGCATTGGTATTACTCTACCTAACATATATATACTTGTTCCTCTAATTAAGGCTTCTCTATCCAATAAACTATTTTCTTTTACATAGTGGCTAACATCAGCTATATGTACTTCTAACTTATAGTTTCCATTATCTAATTTTTCTACTCTAACTGCATCATCTAAATCTTTTGCATCTTCTCCGTCAATTGTAAAAATCTCTCTATCTCTAAAGTCTACCCTGTTTGGTATATCTTTTTCATCAATAGTATCTCCAAACTTTTTAGCCTCTTGCACAACCTCTTCTGGAAAAGTTGATGGCAAATTATATTCCTTAATTAATGAAAGCATATCTACACCTGCTTCATTAACATTTCCAAGCACTTCTATTATCTTACCTTCCGCATTTTTTCCGTTTTGAGGATATTTAGTAATTTTAACTAAGACTTTGTGGTTGTCTCTTGCTTTTCCAAAATTCTTTTTTGAGATAAATATATCTGTGCCAAAACTTCTATCATCTGGTACAACAAATCCAAAACTCTTGTTATTTTGGAAAATACCAACAACTGTATCTTTCTCATGTTTTAAAATTCTAACAACTTTTCCTTCTGCACTTTTAACTTTGTTACTCTCTTCTAAAATCTCTATTAAAACCCTATCTCCGTTTAGAGCATTTAAAGAATTCTCTTTTGAAATATATATTTCATCTTCTTGATCTTCTAAACGCACAAAACCAAAACCTTTTTGGTTCTTCCTATAAATACCGTCATAATATGTCTTTTCGACTAATCTATAACGATTCTTCCTATTCTTTTGAATCTTCATCTCTAACTCTAAATTTCCAAGCACCTCTAAAAAATCACCATATTCATTTTTAGGCACTCTCATAATCATGGCTAATTCCTTAGCCTTCATCGGCACATAATCATCATCTTTCATTAAATCTAAAATCTTTTGCTGTTGCTCTTCCAATTTCATCTTTCCTTCCTACAGGGATTTAGGGACGGTCCTTAAAATCCCTGTTTTTAGGGATTTGGGGACACTCCTTTAACTTTCTATTATTCACAAAAAAGGACAGTTACTTTTTGAAACCGCCCCTTTTTACTTATACTATGCCATATATAATATTCCCAATACAATTGTTAGTATGGCAAATACAATTCCTAATATTACTGTCCATCTTTTTTGTTTTCCTTCTTTTGTTCTTGCTTTGTTTTTTTCAAAGAAGTTATTTGTTGATGAACCTGTGATTGTTGAAGATAGTCCTGCATCTTCTTTTGATTGTATTAATGTTAATATTATTAATGCTAGTGCTATTAAAAAGTATATTACAATCAATATTCCTTTTGCTATTTCCATTTATATTCATTCCTCCTAACGGTTTCTCTCGTTGATACTTGAATATTGTAGCATATATTTTTGTAAATTGCAATTGTTTTTCATAAATTTTTCCTTTATTTTCTCAACTCTTCTATTTTCTCTTTAGTTAAGTTGGTTAGTTCCATTATTAATTTAATATCCATATTTTTCTTTAACATTTCTTTTGCTATTTTTTCTTTTTCACTTCTTGCCCCTTGTTCAATTCCTTGTTCAATCCCTTGAGCTAGACCTTTTTTAGTTGCATAATCTATTGCTGATATTTCATCTAATATGGCTTTTCTTCTAAATTCATAATTATTTCTTTCTTCTCTGCTCAAACTCATTGATGCTAATTTTTTATCTATTTTTTCTATTTCTTTGTTCTTCTTACCAATTCTTCTCATCTTTTCCTCTTCACCTCCAACAAATAGCCATAGCCATTGCTCTAACTTAGTATCTATTTTTGGATTTTTCTTTTTAAATTTTTGCAATTCTATAATATGCATTTCTATATAATCTGTTGCATATTCATCCTCATTTTCATAACCCATATCTACATATTCTTCTTGATTATTCTTTTCAAATTTCATCCTTGCTATTGAATGATAACTGTTTCTCTTATAATAATTAAAGTTTAAAATATTAATTACTATTACTTTTTTACAATTTATATATGGTTCATTTTCGCCTATTTGTTGCGAATATACTCTTGACATATAATATGTACTTCTTTGTTCAATATTATGCTGATTTTGCACCTGCATTTCAACATTAACAATTATTTGATTATCAAGCGTCACCTTTAAATCTAGCATTCCATATTTACTATCATAAAAATCTTTTGGTAATTCAGGGTTATTTATTTCAATTTTTTCTATGTTTATCTTTAGTATACTTTCTAAAAAATCTTTTAATGCTTCTTTATTTTCTTCTTGTCCAAATATTCTTTTAAATACATAATCACTTGTTAATGGTAATTTTTTTATGCTTGTTTCTTGTTCATTTATCATATATTACTTTCCTCCTTATGGTATCATATTTCTTTTGGTTTTTCAATATTTTTAATGTAATTTTAAATTTAATATTTACTTATTGGTAATCTAAAGAATGAGTTTTATTAGAAACTAATTTTAAATTCACGTAAAATACATTAATATTTCTTTTGAAAAATTTTGATTTAAATTTTTGAATATTAATATTTAGAATATAAATATTTTTTTAATTTAATAATTGCAATTAGAAAATTTTAAATATGATATCATAGTATTTTTGAAAAGTTTGTCGAAACTTGCGATTAGCATAAAAAAACACAATTCTTAGATTGTGTTTTTTTATATATTATGCATTTATAATAATTAAGTCAATATTTTTTTCTTATTTTTTATTCAATTTTTATTTTTGGACATTTTTTGCATTTTACAATTGCCCTACATCTTTTAAAATGCACCAAGTTCCAATTGGTTCTGGCAAATCTTTAAAAGTTAGCATCTCTTTGGTTGTTGGATGTTCTATTGTAAGTTCATATGCCCATAAAGCTATTTGCTTGCCTTGTCCACGTTTTCCATACTTTTGGTCACCAAAAATGCTATGACCTGCATTTGCAAGTTGTACTCTTATTTGATGATGCCTTCCTGTATGTAGATTTATCTCTAAAAGACTTAAGTTTTTTACTTGATTATACGCTAATTCTTTGTAATCTAATTTTGCAAGTTTTGCGTTTTTCTTGTCTTTGTTTACAACTTTGCTAATATTATTTCTTTCATCTTTATATAAATAATCCTCTAATGAGCCTTCTTTTTCTTTAAATCTTCCATCTACTACTGCTAGATATTTTTTCTTAAAAACTTTTTCTCTAACTTGATTACTTAATCTTGATGCTGCTTTTGAAGTTTTTGCAAATATCATTACTCCACCAACTGGTCTATCTAATCTATGTACTAATCCTAAATATACATTTCCTGGTTTTTGGTATTTTTCTTTTATATATTGCTTAACTAAAGTTAGCATATCCATATCTCCAGTTTTGTCAGATTGTGATGGAATGTTTGGTTTTTTTTCAACAACTATTATATGATTATCTTCAAAAATTATTTTTAACTTCTCCATTTTAATCCTTTTCTTTTTTCAATATTATATTTTCTAGTTTAAAAAAGAATTAGTATATTGCTAGGCAAACAAGTTTTAAATTTGTGAGGCGTGCTTAATGCACGTTGATTAAATTTAAAACGAAGTTTAACGACGCAAGATGCTGATTATCTTTTAAACTAGTTCCCATCTACCATAAATACCACAAGGAAGTACCAGTTTTGAATTCTCCATTGGTAATCCAATTTCACCCGCTTCTATTTTTCCCTTGTGTTTCCTTTCTACTGTTAATTCTAAAATATTTTTCAAAACTTGACTTGATATACCTGTTGTATATGAATTAATTAAGAAAAATATTGGTTTATCTGACAAAACCTCTGTGCATAGCTCAACTAAATCATATATATTGTTCTCAAATTGCCAAACTTCACCTTTTGCACCTCTTCCATATGATGGTGGATCCATTATTATTGCATCATATTTATTTCCTCTTCTAATTTCTCTATTCACAAATTTTACAACATCATCTATTATATATCTAACTGGTCTTTTTTCTAAGCCTGATGATATAACATTTTCTTTTGCCCAAGTTGTCATTCCTTTAGAACTATCAACATGACAAACTGAAGCTCCAGCAGATAAACATGCAACTGTTGCTCCTCCAGTATATGCAAATAAGTTTAAAACTTTTATTTCTCTATTCTTTTTTTCATTTTTTATTTTATTTATCATCCAGTCCCAATTTACTGCTTGTTCTGGGAATAATCCTGTATGTTTAAATCCCATTGGCTTTATATTAAAAGTTAGATTTTTATAGTGTATTTGCCACTGGTTTGGCATTTTCTTTTTGAACTCCCAGCTTCCACCACCTGTTTTACTTCTATGGTATTCTCCATTTATTTCTTTCCATTTGTTTGGAAATGTTTTTTCTTTCCATATGATTTGTGGGTCTGGTCTTGATAATATTACGTTTCCCCATTTTTCTAGTTTTTGTCCTTTTGCCATGTCTAGTATTTTGTATTCTTTCCATTCGTTCGCTATTTTCATATCTCTTTTGGTAGTTTAATAACTACTATCCTCCTATACTTAGAATAGTATTATTTTACCATATTTTATTGATTTTTCCAAGTGGGTTTATGAGATTTGTAATTTTAATTTGATTTAAACTATTTTTGATTTTTAATATTTTAAATTTTTGATTACAAATTTTTTAAAAATTCTTCTAATTCAATGTCAGCTTGTTCTAGGATGCTAGGCGGTAGTACTGGATACTTTGAACTCACACTACCACCTCCAAAGTTGTAAAAAAAGTTTCTTTTTGTTGTATTGTTTTTTCATCTTGTGCATATAATTCTAATGCTTCTTTTAAATTCTTCATAGCTTCTTCAATTGTTTTTCCTTGTGATGCAACATTATTGTCTAAGCACTTTGCTACATACCAATTTTCTTCTTTTTGTACCATAACATTATACTTTATACTCATATTTATTGCTCCTTTCTTTGCCATATATTATACTTCTTTTTTGTTCTAAATTCAAACATTTTGTAAAATTTCCATGAAATTGTAAATCATTATAATATTTGCTGTTGAAAATGTTATTAGTGCTATTATTATTGTAGTTAGTAACTTATGCCTTTTAATTTTTTTATGTATTTTGCTTGTCCAACTCTCACTCCCTATCTGTAATCTGTTTAGTTTAGTATTGTATCTTATCTGAAAGATTTCGTCTTTTGCATATTCCATAAATAATTCCCCCTATATTTTTATTTATTATATGTATATGCTAAAAATTCTGAATTATTCCAAATTAAAAAAAGATGTGCACTTTTTCTCGTACACATCTCAATGAGGTTATTTCTTTTCCTCATTTTTAGCAGCTTGTTCTTTTGCTTGTTCCTGAATTTGTTTTTTCTTTCTTTCCGCTGCTTGTTGTTCAGCTAATTTTTTTCTTTTTTTAGCTGCTCTTATTTTTCTATATCTCACATAATAACTGTGGATATAGATTCCCATTGTTACTCCTATTACGAGCAACCAAATAGCCATTTCTTCCGAGAATTGAAAATAAAAATCAATGAAGATTTTTTTCATTTCATCAAACCGAAAGATTGTTGCTCCTAAGATTATCATTCCAAGAGCAAGAGCTATTCCCCTAAACAAAATCTTTAATGCTGTTGTCACCCTTTTCATATTGTATACTCCCTTCTTTAAAGATCTTTTCATCCTCATGGATGACATAATATTATTATACTCTTTTTTTTTAATATTTTCAAGTATTTTGTTTTTTCAATTTTTAATTTAAGTTTCGGTATTTTTTGAAAAATTCACGAAATGTTATCCACATAATTATGAAATTTTTGTGAAAATAAAGAA
>CALXFF010000045.1 GCA_944387525.1 uncultured Clostridia bacterium
TGTACTGTTCTTTTTACTTTTCCTTCTGCTAATAATGTTTCTGGTGTTACTTCTTCTTCATCTATTGCTTTTTCTATTTGTTCTAAATTCAAATTTTCTTTTACTGTTGCTACTATTGTCTCTATTTTTGCATCACTTGCTCTTGTTAATATTCCATTATCTCCTGTTAATGTTGCTATTGTTACTCCAGCCAAAATTAGTAACACAATAACTGTAATTACAAGAGCTATCAAAGTAATACCTTTTGTACTTTTTAAATATTGTAATTTGTCTTTTTCTTCTTTTTTAGTTTTTTCCATTTCTCATTTCCTCCTATGTTTAGTATTATTTACATTTTTTCTTTTATGTATTCTTTGTATACATATTTTACTATAACTTTTAATGTTTTGAAATGAATTTAAAACCACATTAACGCGGTTAAAAACCACATTAATTAAATACATATTGAAACATCATATTGAATGAGTTATTATAATATACAACTTGTTAACATTTTTTCAAGCCAATATAAGTATATAGCAGAAAGAGCACGCAAATTATTTTATTTATTAAAATATTTGCATGCTCTTTAACTTATATTTATATAATTTCATTTAAAAGATCCTTAATATGTCATTATATGAAACATACAGTGACAATGCGATTAGAATTGAAAAACCTAGCAATTGTATATTTATCTCAGTTTCTTGTTTTAAAGGCTTTCTTCTAATTGCTTCAATAATAAGAATTAATAACTTTCCACCATCAAGAGCTGGAATTGGTAATAAATTTGTAACTCCAAGAGATAGTGAAATTAAAGCCATCATCTGGAAGAACTCTCTAATTCCATCTGTTTTTGCAATTACTTCTGAAATTCCAACTGGCCCCATCATTTGGTCAACACCAACTTGACCTGTAAATAATTGTTTAATACTATCTACTATTGAACCTAAAAATTCTGCTGTTTGCATTCCACCATTTATACATCTATTCCAAAATGTATCTGGTGCTTGTTCTAAATTTACTCCTAAATAATATGTTGAATAATAATCTGGCGTTAATTCTATTTCTATTTGCTGACCATTTCTCTCTACTGTTAGCAGCATTGTATTTAGCCCTTTTTCATTAATTGCTTCAACTGCTTTGTTAGGGTCTCCATTAATTTCTACGTCATTTACTTTAAGCAATTTATCATTTGCTTGTATTCCACTTCTTTCACTACTACTTCCTTTTTCTACTGTAACAATCTTTGCATTATCATCTAAATATATTCCTGTTGACTTTACTGGTACTTCTGTTGGTTTTGTATTATACTCTATAATTTCTCCATTTCTATTTACTTTTATATTAATTTCTTCTCCATTAGAATTAGTAACTACTTCATTTATATCCTTTTGACTTTTTACTTTTTTGCCATTAATTTCTACTATTTCATCTCCACTTTGTATTCCAATTTGCCCAGCTGCATAACCATCTATTGTATTTGCTACTTTATTCGATATATATGTTCCACTTGTTGCAATTAAAACAAAATATACTATTATTGCAAATACTATATTTACAGTCGCACCAGCTACTACAATTGCCATTCTTTTTGGAATGCTAGCTTTTGAAAATGACCTATCATCTTCTGACCTTTCGTCTTCTCCTTCCATACTTACGAAACCACCTAAAGGTATTAATCGTAAAGCATATTTAGTCTCTTTTCCTTGCTTTTTCCATATAATAGGTCCAAATCCTATTGCAAATTCATTTACTTTTACTTTACAAAGTTTTGCAACCGTAAAATGTCCTGCTTCATGAATTAAAATTAGAAAGCCAAGTAATATAATTATTTTTATTGCTGCTATTAAAAATGAAATCAACTTTTTCTCCTTTCAATCAGGGATTAGGGGGACGGTCCTAAAAATCCCGTTTTTTAGGGATTATAGGGACGGACCTTTACTCATTCTATCTATACAAATGATAATATCTTAATAATTTATGAAATTTCGAATGCGAATGTAATCTTGTTATAAATTCTTTAATTATCAAGTAGGAGAATCTCAAACTCGCTTCGAGAGGTGCCTGCTTGATAATTTTAGAATTTATTCAAGATATAATGTTAGCCGAGAAATGAGATAAATTATTAAGATATTATCATTTATTTTTTATATTTTAAGGTCCGTCCCTTGTTCCCTGTTTTTAGGGATTTTTAGGACCGTCCCCCTAATCCCTCTTATAGTAATGTGAATAGAGCATACGCAAATGGTGCTAAGAATATTAAACTATCTATTCTATCAAGCATTCCACCATGTCCTGGAATAAGATTACTATAATCTTTTATATCTACATATCTTTTGATACTTGATGCTGCAAAGTCTCCTATTTGTCCGATTAGGCTAAGTATTAATCCAATCATAGCTATAAATCCATAAAAATAGTTCATACCCCAGAATGTATTTGCTACATATGTGTATAATAACATTAATAGTATTGCTCCAACTGTTCCTGCTATACACCCTTCTATTGATTTTTTAGGACTTACTTTGCTAAATTTGTGTTTTCCAAAATGTTTTCCTATAAAATATGCAAATATGTCAGTTCCCCAAGCTGCAATTATTGCATACCATATTAATATTTTTCCATTATCCATTCCATCTATAAATGCTACGAACATCATAAAAAATACTACATAAAAGATTCCTAAAAAAGTATATGCTATATCTTTAAATGATGTTTTCATATCTGTTGCAATTACTTGCGCAAATAATATTAATAAAATTGTTGGCACTGAAAGTGTTACTACCATATTTAGCGATTCTTGCGGTACAAGATGTATTATTGCTATACTAAAACAACTTAAATACCCTACCCATCTTACAGGATTTGATACTTTTTGTACTGCATTAAAATATTCATTCATCGCAAGTAATGCTATTATTGCTAATGCTATATCTACTATATATCTATTCCCTATTAATAAAATTATTAATACTAGTGGAAATCCTAATAGTCCAGATGTTATTCTTTTTATATCCATGTTTCTCTCCTTTAATTTGCTCCAAATTTTCTCGTTCTTTTTTGATATTCTATTATTGCATTATCTAAATCTTCTTCAGTAAAATCAGGCCAATTTTTTTGTACAAATAGTAATTCTGAATATACTGATTGCCATGGTAAGAAATTGCTTAATCTTAATTCTCCACTTGTTCTAATTACTAAGTCTGGGTCTGGCTCATTTTTTGTGTATAAATGTTCTGATATAATTTCCTCATTTATTTCATTTGCCTTTATTTTTCCTTCTTCAACTTGCCTTGCAATTTCTTTTACTGCTCTTACAATTTCATCTCTTCCACCATAATTTAATGCAATATTGAATGTTACTCCTGTATTATCTTTTGTTCTTTCCATACATTTTATTATACTTTTTTGCATTCCATCTGAAAGTGCAGATATGTCTCCTAATATTTTTACTCTTATATTTTCTGTATCTGCTCTTTTTGAGTAATCATCTAGGTAGTTTTGTAATAATAGCATCAATGCTTTTACTTCATCTTCTGCCCTTTTCCAGTTTTCTGTTGAAAAAGCATATACTGTTATATATCCTAATCCTATTTTATTTGCATATCTCACTATCTTTTCAAGTGTTTTTGCTCCTTCTTTATGTCCAAAACTTGCTGGTTTTCCCTGTGATTTTGCCCATCTTCTATTTCCATCCATTATGATTGCAATATGTTTTGGCATATAATTTTTATCAAAATTCATTTTTCAACCTCTCTTATTTATCTCTATTTTGAATATATACAGCCAAACCTCTTAGAAAGTCCGCCTTTTCTCCATATTCATCTAATTCGCTTATTGCTTCTTTTGTGATTTTACTTAGTATCTCTTTTGATTTTTCTAGTCCATATTGTGATACATATGTACATTTCTCCAGTTCTTTATCATTTCCAACTGGTTTACCTAAAACCTTTTCATTTCCTTCTTCTGATAAAATATCATCCTTTATTTGAAATGCTAAACCAATTTTTTCTGCATAATTTGTTAGTTTATTTATATCTTTCTCACTTGCATTTGCAAGTATTGCTCCCATTCTTACACAAAGTCTTAATAATGCTCCTGTTTTATTCTTGTGAATATATTCTAATGTTTCTGCTGAAATTTGTTTTCCTTCTAGCTCTGTATCTATATATTCCCCTGCAATCATTCTATCAACTGCTCCGTGAAAATTCTTCAAAAACTCTTATTTTATTTTTCAATTCTTTTTCATTAATATTTGATTCTGTTTGCTTTTTCATAGTTTTATTTAAATCTTCACTTATAACCATATATGCATAATTTAATAAGCCATCACCAGCTAAAATCGCGGTCGCTTCATTAAATTTTTTATGGTTTGTTGGCTTTCCGTGTCTAAAATCATCATTATCAATTCCTGGTAAATCATCATGAATTAATGAAAAGTTATGAATCATTTCAATTGCAACTGCATATGGCATGCAAGTTGCAATTTGTTGATCAAATAATTTAAATGTTGATAATACCAAAATAGGTCTTAAACGCTTTCCTCCTGCCATTAAGCTATACTCCATGGCATCATTTAAAACCCTTTCTGGGCAATTACTTTTTCTTAAATATTTTTCTAACTCTTCATTTATCTTATTTTGGTATTCTTTTAATTCCTCTTTAAATTCCATTTTCTTCTCTCCTGAGAATTTTAATTAATTAGCTAAACTTATATCTTAATTAGAAAAGAATTAAATTTTGGCTGTGAAAACAAGTTTACAACTGTGCACAACCAAAATTGCAATTATCTTTTAATCTTTCTAAACTGACATTACTTCTTTTTCTTTACTTTCCAATATTTTATCAATTTCTTCAATACTTTTGTCTGTAATTTTTTGAATTTCATTTTCAGCTTGTTTTAACTCATCTTCTGTAATATCTCCGTCTTTTTGTTGTTTTTTAGCTTCGTCTATTCCTTCTCTTCTTATTGCTCTAACTGCAACTTTTGCTTCTTCAGCCATTTTACGAACATCTTTTACTATTTCTTTTCTTCTCTCTTCATTTAATTCAGGAAAAGCTAGTCTTATTACTTTTCCATCATTGTTTGGGTTTATTCCAATTTCTGATGCCAAAATTGCTTTCTCTATTTCTTTTAATATGCTTGCATCCCATGGTTGAATTACAATTAATCTTGCTTCTGGAACTGAAATTCCTGCTACTTGATTTATTGGTGTTGGTGTTCCATAATAGTCTATTTTTACTTTATTTAAAATTGCTGGGTTAGCTCTACCGGCTCTTACTTCTGCTAATCTTTCACTATATACACTTATTGATTTCTCCATCTTTTCTTTTAAATTTGTATAATCCATTTTTAATCTCATTCCTTTCTTAATTTATAAATTGGTTGGAAAAGAATTAAATTTTTCAACCTTATCTAACTATTGTTCCTATTTTCTCACCCTTTATAGCTCTTACTATATTCTCTGGTTTTGCTATTTCAAATACTAGTAAAGGCATGTCATTATCTCTACACATTGCTGTTGCTGTTGAATCCATAACTTTTAAATCCTTTTCTAGAACTTCCATATAAGATATTTCATCATATTTTTTAGCTGTTGGATCTAGTTTTGGATCTGCTGAATACACTCCATCTACTGTTTTTCCAAGTAAAATTATTTCTGCTTTGATTTCTATTGCTCTTAATACTGCTGCTGTATCTGTTGTAAAATATGGGTGTCCTGTACCACATGCAAATATTACTACTCTTCCTCTATTTAAGTGTTTTTCTGCTTTCCTTTGTATAAATGGCTCTGCTATTTCTCTCATTTCTATTGATGTTTGTACTCTTGAATATACTCCTCTTGCTTCTAATGCATCTTGAAGTGCTAATCCATTCATTGCTGTTGCAAGCATTCCCATATAGTCTGCTGTTGTTCTTTCCATTTGATGTCCGTTTCTTCCTCTCCAGAAGTTTCCTCCCCCTACTACTACTGCTACTTGTACTCCCATATCTACTATTTCTTTTATTTTATCACATATTTTTCCTACTGTTTCTACATCTACTCCTGTCTTTTGTTCTCCTGCTAATGCCTCTCCACTTAATTTTAGTAATACTCTCTTGTATTTTACTTCTGACAATTTTTCCACTCTCCTATCTTTTTTATTCATTGCTGTCTTTTATTTTTTTGCTAGTGCTATTCTATCATATATGCAAAAAAAAATATACCATTTTTGGTATATTTCTTAATTTTTTATTAAATTTTTTATTTAAATTCCTGCTTGTTTTCTAACTTCTTCAGCAAAATTTTCTTCTTTTTTCTCGATTCCTTCACCTTTTTCAAATCTTGCAAATTCTACCACTTCTGCATCATTTTCTTTTAATACTTGTGATACTTTTTTATTTGGATCTTTTACAAAAGCTTGGTCTACCAAACAAATTTCACTAAAGAATTTTCCAATTCTTCCTTGTACTATTTTTTCTGCAATTGCTTCTGGTTTTCCTTCATTCATTGTTTGAGCTTTTAATATTTCTTTTTCTTTTTCAACTCTTTCTACTGGAACTGATTGTTCATTTAAATATTCTGGTCTTGCTGCTGCAATTTGCATACAAATGTCTTTTGCAACTTCTGGAGTTCCTTTTTTCATATTTACTAAAACTGCTATTTTTCCATCTCCATGGATGTATTTTTCAACTAATCCTTCAGATTCAAATCTTGCAAATCTTCTTACAGTCATATTTTCTCCAATTTTAGCTATTTTATCAACTAAAACTTCATTAACTGTTTTTTCTGGTACTTCAATTGAATCTTGTGCTAATAGTTCTTCAACATCTTTTGGATTTTTTTCTACTACTTGTTTTGCAACATTCATTACAAATGTTTTAAATTCTTCATTTTTTGCTACGAAGTCTGTTTCTGAATTAACTTCTACAATTGCTCCTACTTTTCCATCTTCTGAAACATATGCTTCAACTAATCCTTCTGCTGCAATTCTTCCAGATTTTTTAGCTGCTTTTGCTATTCCTCTTTCACGTAATAATTCAATTGCTTTTTCCATATCTCCATCTGTTTCTGTTAAAACTTTTTTGCAGTCCATCATACCTGCACCTGTTTTTTCTCTTAACTCTTTAACTAAACTTGCTGTAACCATCTAAAATTCCTCCTTTTATTTTAAGATAAGGGACACTTTTTATTAGAAAATCCAATTACTATATTAAAAAATGCCCCTTTCTTTATTAATTAATTTATATCTCTTTAATTATAATTATTTTTCAGCAGATTCTTCTTCAGCTGTTTCAACAACTTCTTCAATACTTGTAGGTTCTTCAGTTTCTACTTCTTGTTCTTCAGCTTCAGGTTCAAAACTTTCTCCTTGTTTTCCTTCAATAACTGCATTTGCTATAACATCTGCAATTAAGCTAACTGCTCTTATAGCATCGTCATTTCCTGGAATTGGGTAATCTACTTCTTCTGGATTACAGTTTGTATCTACTAATCCTACTACTGGAATTCCTAATTTTTTAGCTTCTAATACAGCTATTCTTTCTTTTTTAGGATCTACTAAGAAAATAACTCCTGGTAATTTATCCATTTCTTTGATTCCACCTAAGTTTCTTTCTAGTTTGTCCATTTCTTTTTTAAGTAAGATTACTTCTTTTTTAGGTAATACATCAAATGTTCCATCTTCTGCCATTGTTTCTAAGTCTTTTAATCTTTGTACTCTTGCACGGATTGTTTCAAAGTTTGTTAGCATTCCTCCTAACCATCTTTGATCAACGTAGTACATTCCACATTTGATTGCTGCATCTTTCATGCATTCTTGTGCTTGTTTTTTTGTTCCTACGAATAGAACTGTTTTTCCTTCTTCTGCTTGTTCTTTGATGAATGCATATGCTTCATCTAATTTTTTTGATGTTTTTTGTAAATCGATGATGTGAATTCCGTTTCTAGCTTGGAATATGTATTCAGCCATTTTAGGATCCCATCTTCTTGTTTGGTGTCCAAAGTGTACACCTGCTTCAAGTAATTGTTTCATTGCAACTACTGCCATTTTTTATTCCTCCCTTTTTGTTATTTCTTCCACCTCAAGTTTTTGTTTCTTAGGACCTTTTTCAAGGCACTCCCCGCCAAACTAGCTTAGGTGTGTTTAATACGCACATTATTGTATCAGATTTTTTTATAAAAATCAAGTATTTTTTCAAATTTCTACCAAAATTATGTCATCTCCTATACATTTAATCTTTTGCCATGGAATTACTATTTCATTATTACTTGAAAAAATATTTAAAACTTTATTAGAACCTGGCACTATTATAGATGTTATAGTTCCTGTCTCTAAATCTGCACAAACATCTTGGACATAACCTAATCTTTTTCCATTTGTTATATTTATAACTTCTTTATGTTTAAAGTCTAAACCTTTATCTTGCATTTTTGTTAATCCCCTTTCATCAAATTTTTTGCTACTAATATATATATTCATTTTTATACTTTTTATTTACAATATTAACAATGCGTTTTCACTTATTCCTTATAAGTTATAGAGATGTTATTACACATAAAAAATCAATCAACTTTTCCTTGATTGATTTTTTATAATTATTTTATCTTCTTTTTGCCTTTTATTTTCCTGCTGGAATAATTGATGCAACTCTACCTGCAAAGTCTGCGAAGTTTTGTGATTGTATTATAGTATTTTTACTTATTTTATTTGTACCACCTTTTTATGTGTGCTATCGCACTTTTTTCTAATCTTGAAACTTGTGCTTGTGAAATTCCAATTTCATCTGCCACTTCCATTTGAGTTCTTCCATCAAAAAATCTTTTAGTAATTATCATCCTTTCTTTTTCATTTAACTTCTTCATAGCCCCTTCAATAGCCATTTTCTCTGTCCAAGATTCATCAGTATTCTTACTATCCTTTACTTGGTCCATTATATATATTCCTTCTGAGCCATCATTGTATACTGGCTCTTGTAATGATACTGGGTCTTGAATTGCATCAAAGCTAAAAATGACGTCTTCTCTTTCCACTCCTAATTCATTAGCTATTTCCTCAATTTTTGGCTCTCTTCCATGTTCTTTATTAAATCTTTCTTTTACTTGAATTGCTTTATATGCCAAATCTCTAACTGACCTGCTTACTCTAATACTATTATTATCTCTTAAATATCTTTTGACTTCTCCCACTATCATTGGTACAGCATAAGTACTAAATTGAACATTTTGACTCAAATCAAAATTATCTATTGCCTTAATTAGTCCGACACATCCTACTTGAAATAGGTCATCTGCTGATTCTCCTCTACCTTGAAATCTTTGTATTACACTTAATACTAATCTTAAATTTCCTTTTATAAATGTTTGTCTTGCTTCTTCATCTCCTGCTTTTATTTTTATGAATAGTTCTTCTTTTTCTTTTTTTGATAGTAAAGGTAATTTGCTAGTGTTTACGCCACATATTTCTACCTTATTATTTAACAAAAGAAAAACCTCCTTTAGAATTACTTATTTTAAGTATTTCCAAAAGAGTTAATTTTATACTTATATTCATAATTTTCATTTTTCTATCATATACCAACTATTTCAACCAATTTTGCTTGAAATTTCCTTCTTCATCTTACTAATAATCTTTTTTTCAAGTCTTGAAATATAACTTTGAGATATGCCTAGTTCATCAGCCACCTCTTTCTGAGTCTTTTCTTTACCAGTTTTAAAACCAAACCTCATTTCCATTATATTCTTTTCCCTATCATTCAATTTTGCAATTGAAGCACGAAGCAAAGTTTTATCCACTTCATCTTCTAAATTTCTTGAAGTCACATCTGGTTCAGTTCCTAAGATATCTGACAAAAGCAACTCATTTCCATCACCATCTTTATTTAAAGGTTCATCAATTGATACCTCTCCTTTTATTTTATTATTTTTTCTCAGAAACATTAAAATTTCATTTTCAATACATCTTGAAGCATATGTAGCCAATTTGATTTTTTTATCTGAATTAAAAGTATTAACACCTTTCATTAAACCAATTGTTCCAATTGATATTAAATCCTCTATACCTATCCCTGTATTTTCGAATTTTTTTGCTATATACACTACCAATCTTAAATTTCTTTCTACTAACTTTTGCCTTACTTCTAAATTATCTTCTTTTGATAACTGCTCTATCAATTCTTGCTCTTCTTCTGGTGGTAAAGGTGGTGGTAATGTTTGACTTCCTGCAATATAAAATATAGGCAAATATTCTATTTCATTCTTTTCATTTATGTATTTTGCACAAACACTACTTATTCCATTTTTGAGCAACTCTAATATTTTAATTTTCATATTTAATATCATCCCTTTCTAGTATGAATTTCATTTAAAAGGCAAGGGCGCATATGTTTATATGTAACCGCGTTTTAAATGGAATTTGACACAGCCAAAATTGTAATTATTTTTCAACCTACCAAATCAATTCCAATCAAAGCCCTATACTCACCTCTTTTTGTTAAAGATTTATTATAAATTCCTACAATAACATTTTTACTTTCTTTTTCTTGTTCATCCTGTATAATTTTTAAACTATCCGCCTTTATTCCCACTAACATTCCATTTTGCTTTCCCAAAGATGCAAATGGAATTAATTTCAACCTCGATATGTACTCATTTCTTATTTCTTCCGGTATTTTGACTAGCTCACCTCCTAAAATACTTTCTAAATTATCCAAAATTTCTTTTGGTACACATTCATATAATAAGGTGTGTTCCAATACAATTACAGGTGTATTTGTAATTGGCTCTTTTAATAAATTTCCCGTATCTATAATTGCTCTAGTCTTAATTTTTTTATTATTTAACTCAACTTCTACATCACAAAACATATCTTTTTTGCTAAACTTAGTTTTTACAATTGCAAATGCTGCAATTATTATAATAAAAGCAACTATTGCTGCTAATAATACTGTTTTTAATGGATATGTTCCTAAGAACAATCCATTTTTCATTAAAATATCTTGTGGTTTCACAACATATATTAATGCAAAAGCTACTCCTCCAAATACAAAAGATGTTAAATAAAATATTAGTACGTCTTTCCACAATTGTTTTACTGTTTGTGGATTAAATGCTATATATATAATTAATATTGATAATATTACCTTCAATACCAAGTTTGAATAAATTTGTAATACTGATATGTATCCTATAATTGTATAAATAGCTCCTAAAGAACTTGCAAGTAAGATTCTTATCCATTTCAATTTCTTTTTTAATATAATTCCTGATGCTATCAATATTATTGAATTCATTACTAAATTTTCTAAAAATACTACGTCAATATAAATAGTCATGCAAATCACCTGCATGACTATTTTACCACTTACATATTAAAAAAGCTGTCTTTTCTTATTGCCGAAAAAAAGAAAAAATCGACAAACTTCGACTTTTTCATCATTTCACTTTATTGATTTCACTAAATAATTTTAATTTCTTTATTTATCCAAAGACAAAAAACTATATCAAATTTATGAAATTACGAATGCGAATGAAAGTATATTAGAAATTCTTAAATTAGCAAGTAGGAGAATCTCAAACTCGCTTTGAGAGGTGCCTACTTGCTAATTTCTAGAATTTATATATACTGTAATGTTAGCCGAGTAATGAATAAATTTGATATAGTTTTCTTGTCTTTTTTACCCTTTGTTTCTATTCTTTCTTAAGAATGAAGGAATATCTAAATCATTTTGTGATGAACTACTTTCATTATTAACAGGAATAGTATTAATTTTCTTTTCCCAAGTTTTAGAAACAATATTATCAACACCTATACTAGAAATAGGTTCAGCCTTTTCAAAACCAGTTGCAATAACAGTAATTTGAATTTCATCTGTCATATTAGGATCTGTAACTGTACCAAAGATAATATTTGCTTCTGGGTCTACACTGCGTTGAACAAGTTCAGCAGCTGTATTAACTTCATGTAAACCTAAATCTTCACCACCTGTAATATTAATAATTACACCTTTTGCACCTTCGATAGAAGTTTCTAGTAATGGACTTTGGATAGCTTCTTTAGCTGCATCTTCTGCTCTATTTTCACCTGATGCTTTTCCAACACCCATATGTGCCATTCCTTGATTTAACATTATTGTTTTAACATCTGCAAAGTCTAAGTTTACAAGACCTGGAATAGCAATCAAGTCTGATATACCTTGAACACCTTGTCTTAATATATCATCAGCCATTTTAAAAGCTTCTATGATTGAAGTTTTTCTATCAATTATTTGTAGTAATTTATCATTTGGTATTACTACTAATGTATCTACTTTTCCTTTTAAACTTTCAATTCCACGTTCAGCTTGTGAAAGTCTTTTCTTTCCTTCAAATGTAAATGGTTTTGTAACAACACCTATTGTTAATATTCCCAT
>CALXFF010000046.1 GCA_944387525.1 uncultured Clostridia bacterium
GAACAACCTCAAACTCTAGTCCAATTATATAGGATTAGGTTTGAGGTTTCAATACGTCTTTTTGTTGACCGCTTACAGAAGGAATATACCTTGTATGGCATATATGCTCTATATTTATCCTTGAACAAATATATCTGATAATGTTATGCCATATTGCAAGACATACACGGAAACCGTTGTTGCTGTTACTGTTCCCATTGTTATTGTTGAAGTTGAATACTCCTGCATTAGAAGTATTGTTATAGTTACCACCACGTTTGAAGAAAGGTTTGTTCGAATTGACAAAGTTAGCATTATCGTTTGACAGGTATATCCCATGCTTTTCGCTCAAGCTCTGCTCGAACGAAAAGTGCTTATTATCTATTTTCACTATTTATATCTAGTGTAGTTGTCTTATCTTGTATTGCTCAGATAACAGATATCACATTACTATACTGCAAGACATACACGGAAACCGCTGTTGGTGAGACCGTGCCCATTGATATTGTAGAAGTGGAATACCCCTCCATGAGAAGTATCGGCATAGTTACCACCACGTAAGAAGAAAGGAGTGAACGAATTGACAAAGTTAGCATGATCGCTATTCCATCCGCTTGTTTCATATAGTGCATCTCCTATATTTGAATTGTTTTTAGCTGTATATAAATTGTAATATTTACTTTCTGGAAAAGTTTTAAATCCTGAAGTTCCTACTATTGGAGAACCACTTGTTCCATATACTCCCATTACATATTCATATGCTCCTCCTGACATATCATATATTCCGTATACATTTCCTGTTGTACTTGATAATTTTCCTATATTTCCGTTATATCTTTGGTCGTCCGTTATTGTACTACTACCATAAGTCGAATTATATATTGGATTATTTCCTGTTCCTCTTCCAGCTCCTGTTACATAACTACTACATTGGTTTACACTTACTTCTGTTCCATTTCTTCCATATTGACTTTGTGTTAAATATGCTACTGCTCCCCATTCTGTATTTTTTAACATATGTGCATCTATATTTGTTGTACTTAATGTTTGGGCTCTACTAAACATTGTTGATACATTAATAAGTCTTAAACTTGTTGCATTTGGTACTATTTCTATTTTATTATCACCTGCATCTGAACTTTCATATTTTCCTATCCATAATCCTTCTAATTCTGTTTCTCCAAATGTAAATGCTGGATGTACATAATAATCCGTATTACCTTCTGCTGATATTTCATCTGCATTTGTTGCTATTTTTGCCTCTTTTTCGTTTCCGTTTTCATCATAATATTTATTCGTTGTTCCTACTAAAAACTTAACATCTATTTTATAACTTGTTCCTGATTGACTTGTATATTCTGTATTTTTATCTATTTTATATGCATATCTTGGTATCCATACATAATAATTTCCATCTAATTCCGCATTTGCCCATTCACTTGTTCCTCCATTTTCTGTACTTCCTGTTTGTGCCTCATATTTGTATGCTGTTTTTGTCGTATCTTCTACCCATTCTCCATTATTATATACTACTAATTTCATATTATCTTTTAATTTTGGTGTATTTACTCCTTCTGCTGTATCATAACTTCCATCTGTTTTTCCAGTTGTTGGTGGTGTTACTTCTCCTTCACCATCTAATACATTTCCATCTTTATCTACGAAGTATTTTCTTCCATTTTCATCATTCTCTGTTATTGTAACAATATATCCTTCTGTTCCATCTTCATTTGTTCCTGCTTCTACTTCATAGTTTTCAGCTTTAAAATATTTTCCTAATTCTTCTTCTAACACACCTTGTTGTATTTCTCCACCTCTTGCATCTGCCAATGCTGCAGCTGCTGCTAATTCTACCTGCTCTTTTTCACTTGTTATTTCTGTTTGTTCTTTTGCGTCATTTGCCCTTGTTAGTATTCCATTCTCCCCTGTTAATGTTGCAATTGATACTGCAGCTAATATTAACAACACGATAATTGTAATTACTAATGCAATTAATGTTATACCCTTACTTGATTTTTTGCTTTTTTCTACTTTCATTTAATTCTCAATCCTCCATTTCTTTTGTTTTTATGTTATTATAATTATTTCCATTTTTGTAAATTATATTCTTTACACAAAAAAGACTTAATTATTATGTTTCTATTATATACAAACATAGTAATTAAGTCAATAATTTTTTTATTACATTTTCATTACATTTTTTCTGACAACCTTAGTTTCTTTCCTTTTCCATAATTAAAAAACTTATTATTTCCCTATTATCTTATCAATTGATTTTTCTCGCATTTCTTTAATCAATTTACAACTATTATCTAATTTTTCTTGTTCATCCCCATTCAAATTTAATTCAAGTAATTCTCTAACTCCATTACTATTAATTATTGCAGGAACTCCAATATATATATCATCTTGTCCATATTGACCATCTTTTAAATATGTTGAAACTGTCAATATTGAATTCTCATTATCTAATATTGCTCTAACTAATCTATTTAATGCCATACCAATTCCATAATATGTTGCTTTTTTCTTTTCTATAATTTCATATGCTGCATCAACTACACCTTTATGAATTTTCTTTAAATCTTCCATTGGGTGTTTATTGTCTTTCATTATATCTTTTACTTTTTTACATCCCACATATGCATGGTCCCATGGAACAAAAGATGAATCTCCATGTTCTCCCATAATATACGCATGAATATTTTTACTTGAAACTTTTAAGTAATCTGCCATTAAATAACGAAGTCTTGCTGTATCTAATACAGTTCCTGAACCTATTACTTTACTTGTAGGTAGCCCTGAAACTTTTGCAACTACATATGTCATTAAATCTACAGGATTGCTTGCTACTACTATAACTCCATTAAATCCACTTTGCATTATACTTTCTGTAATTTGTTTCATTATTTTTGTATTTGTTTCTGCTAGCTCTAACCTTGTTTGTCCTGGTTTTTGTGCTATTCCTGCTGTTATTACAACAACTTGTGCATCTTTACATTCATCATAATCTCCTGCTTTTATTACCATTTTTTGTGGTGCATATGGAAGTCCATGTGATAAATCCATTTGTTCTCCTATTGTTTTATTTTTATCTATATCTATTAATACAAGTTCATTTATCCCTCCCCTATTTAACATTGAATATGCCATACTCATTCCAACAAAACCTGTTCCTACTAATACTATTTTTCCTTTTTTCATGTTAATCACTTTCCTTTCCTTAGCAATTATACTACTATATTGTCTCATTTTAAAGTATTTTTTACAATTTTTTATACAAAATTTTTGATTTTGACTTTTTCCACAATCTATGATACAATAGCAAAAAATTTCAAAGTAAGGAGTGCTTATATATGAGTTCAAATTCAGATAATGCTACTACTACTTTGGCTGAAAATAAGGTTCTCATCTTATACATATTAAATCTAATTAATACTGACTTTAAACAAGATGACCTATTTAAAATAATCACATCAATTAATGATATAAACTACTTTTACTTCAAACAAGTATTAACAGATTTAATAGATTCCAAATTAGTAGGTACTTATACTAAAGAAGAAGAACCAGTTATTAGAATTACATCAGAAGGGAAAAATGCTTATGAACTAACAAAAGACGTATTACCAGGAATAATGAAATTAAAAGCTGACCACATTTTCGAAAAAGAATTTTCTAATATAGAAGAAGAAGCTTCTATAATCGCAGAATTTACACCTAGAGACGAAAATGATTATATGATAAAATGTAAAATTGTTGAAAATAATGAAACGATATTTGAAGTAAAAACTATTGCAGGTTCTCGTGATAGAGCTAAAAGAATTGTTGATAACTGGAACAAAAATGCTACAACAATCTATCCTAAAATTTTAAATATGCTACTTGAAGAAAATCAATAAACACAAAAACAACAATTTTGTTTACTCTACTAAACAAAATTGTTGTTTTTTGGTTTTTTGTTTATTATAAAATTTCAAGTCTGTCCCTTTTGGTGTCAAAATGAAACGATTTGGCACGTCCCTAATCTAACAACCAATCAATTACATTTTTATGAATAATTCCTTCTTGCGAAAAATCATGTTTATCCATTGTTAAAACATATTTAGGGTAATTATCTTCAATACCTTTATATGCACCAAATTCTCTATCAATGACAGTATCATCTGCTAATATATAAGCAACCTGAATATATATCTTTTCTTTAAATCTAGTTGCTATAAAATCAATTTCTGCTTTTTCTAAATTCCCTATTTTTACATCATATCCACGAGATATTAATTCATTGTAAACAATATTTTCTAAATACGCACCTAGTTGCGGTCTTTTTCCTATATTCTTTACTTGACCCAACCCTAAGTCTGTTAAATAGTATTTATATTTTCCGTTTAATATTCTTTTGCCTCTTATATCATATCTATCCACTTTATTTATTAACATTGCCTTTGCCATATATTCTAAATAATTGTATAATGTTATTTTAGATACCTCTCTATCATCCTTATTAGCAAAATAATTTGATAGACTTTCAGCTGAAAAGTTTTGTGAAGGTGTTGTAACAATATATTCGACTATTCTATTAAACAAATCAATATCTTTTATTCCAAATCTTGTAATAATATCCTTTACTACAATAGAATCATATATATCTGATAAATATGTTCTTGTTTGCATTTCATCTGTAAGCATAAACCTTTGTGGCATACCTCCCCAAGTTATATAGTCATCAAAGGCATCTTCAATCTCAGTTCTTTCTTTTAAATTCTTCAATACACATACTTCTCCAAATGTAAGAGGATATAATTTAAAGCTAACATATCGTCCTGCTAAATGTGTAGCCAATTCTCCAGACAATAAATCACTATTAGAACCTGTAATAAAAACAGATACATTTTTAGATGATTTAAAAGAATTTATTGCTTTTTCCCAATCTTTTACATTTTGGATTTCATCGAAAAACAAATAATATTTTTCTTTATTAACTATTTTCTTTTTTATATAATTGTGTAAATCTATATCATTTTTTATAAAACTATAATCTTCATTTTCAAAATTTATATATATAATTTGACTCTCTGGAATTCCTTTTTCTTTTAATTCTTCTATTATTTGTAATAATAAAACTGATTTTCCACATCTCCTAATTCCCATAATAACCTTAATTAAATCTTGGTCATAAAATGGTCGTATTTTAGATAAATACCTTTCACGAATAATCATCTAAATCCCTCTTTTCTTTTTATGTAGTATAACACAATTAGAAGATTTTGTCAACAATTTTGTTTAGTGTACTAAACAAAATTGTCGTTTTTTGTTTTTTTGTTTACTGCAAATATAGATATAATCTGTAACATTTCTCAGATCTGTCCCTTTTGGTGTCAAAATGAAACGATTTGGCACGTCCCTAACGAATCAAACAAATTGTACAAAGTACAAATAATTTCATCATAACTTCCATAAAGAAATAATAATTAACACATTTGATACCCACTTTATTTACTTCATCAAATCCATTAACTAATTTTTCAATTTCTTCTTTTGAAGAAATTTTCTTTTCTTCCATATATTCTTTTGCTAAAAATCTCGCCTTTATCATTGCATCATTTTCTAAAAATGTTCTAACAGTTATATATACACAACTTAATGCTAAAAATATTGCTATAAAGAGCATTTCATTAGGTAACGCCTTGAATATAGCCAATAATACAACTATTATAAAATATAATAAATATATATTTGAAAATATAAAATTAAATAGCAATAATTTTCTATCTTGGATTGAATGTAAGCATTCGTGTGCAATTGTTTGGATTCTTGTAAAGCTTTTCTTTATATTTGCAATTATTATTTTATTTGATATTGCTATATATAAACTTGCTTCTCCATCTTCACTTTGTTCTATTTCTACTTTTTCATTATTTAATTTTTTTAAATACTCTTTACAAATTTCTATATTATCAGGATATTTTTTTGATAACTCATCTAATTCTTTATTTTCTTCTAATTTCTTAAAATTTTTTTGACTATATCCAAATAATATTTTTAGAACTAATAATAAAATTAGTGAAATAATCCCTAACACAATAAAGCCCATTTTAGTTCCTCCCTTCCTTTTTTCTATTAAAGTAATAAATACTAGGATATTAAATTAAGTATCTAAACTCTCTGTTGGAAAAGAATTAAATTTTAGCAAGGCAAATCACATTTAAAAGGCAAGGGCGCATACTCTTGTATGTAACCGCGTTTTAAATGTGATTTAACGCAGATAAAATTGTAATTATTTTTCAACATTTCTATTGCATAACATCTTTTATTGCCTCACCAATAATCTTATTAACATCTGCAATTACAATATTAAACTTAGTTTCAGCCTCAAAAAACTTTTTAGCCTCATCAATTTCTATTAGCTCAGCATACTTATTTTGCATCTCCTTATACTTTTCTTCATCTTGCTTACCTGTTTGCATCATATGTATTTGTACATCATATCTCATTTTCTCAAATTCGGCCATCTTTTCTTTTAAATCTTTATTCAAATTTAATGCTTGTTTTGCCATTTTATAATTCATATATTCTTCTGATTGTTTAATTTCTTGAGCTAATCTATTTGCTGTATCATAAATATTCATAACTTATTACTTCCCTTCATAACTACATTTAATCATATTTTATTTATTATTCAACACTACTTGTATTATTTGCAGTATCTGTACTTACTGGTGATTCAAACTCAACATCTGCATCAGTTGGGCAAATATGTACAAATGTATTTCCGTCATTCACATCTATCTCATTTCCATTCAAATCTTGATAAACTGTTTGTTCATCTCTTGCATTTTTAATACATTTAATTTTTATTGCTTTTCCATTTGTAATATAATATCCATCAAATGTTCCTATATTTTTAAGCCCTTGTCTTCCCTTATTTTCAGCATCTGATAATGTATAATTATCACAAAATGTTATTATTATATTTTTTACTGTAATTGGTTCATCTGTATCCCAATCAACTTGTGCTTCTTTTCTTGCGAATCTTTCATATACTTCATTTTCTTCATCATATTCATATTTTACTGTTTGAAGTTGAGAATGTGGAATTGTTACACTTACTGCACCTTGCCCATTTTCTAAATTAACTTCGTCTGTAACATAATTTAAAACGCTATCTTCACTTGATGTCATTCTATAATTTTTATTTTTCGCTGATTGTATTAAATTTTCCATACTTGTTACTGCATTGTGTGGAGCTGCTTTATCCTTTACTCTCCAGAATGTAGTACCATCTTCTGAAATCCCATCAATTTCAGCTATACTATATTTTTTTATATCACTTGATGCTTGAGGGCTTTCTCCAAAATGTACATATATTGCATCATTTTCCATTACATAATCAATAAAATAATGTCTTGCACTTCTTACTGGTCCTATTTTTTCTACATCATCTGCACCTTTAAATAGTGCCATTAATCTTGTTTCTCCACCTTCCACAATTATTTCATATACCATATATGCCCTTTGCAATCCTGCTTGAGGCCATGCATCCTCATGATTATCTATCATAACTGCAATAGGTCTATCATTACCTTTAAATATTTGAATCCCCTTTTCTTCTATCGTTGCTGTTAATAGATTGTTTTCTTCTGCAACTACTTCTTGATTATTTTTATCTTGTATAATTTTATATGCTAGAACCGCTCCAGCAGCTATTATTAAAATAACTAATATTGCAATTAAAACCTTTACGCCACCTTTTTGATTCATTCCTTGACTTCCTTTCCTTAGTATCTTACTTTAAATCAAAGCAATTTTTCTATTTAGATAAAAATTTTAGCATATTTTTATTATCTTTGATTCAATTTGTTATCTAGAAATGCTTAATTTTTCTAATATATTTTCTTCTTTTTTCCTCATTACTTTTTTATCATTTTCTTCAATATGGTCATATCCCATTAAATGATAAAATCCATGCACTATCATATAACTTAATTCTCTTTCAAAACTATGTCCATACTCAATTGCTTGCTCTTTTACTTTGTCAACAGATACAACAATATCCCCTAAAATATCTTCATTCTCAAAATCATTTTCTTGTATTTTTTTATCTAACTCGTCCTTTTCAAACATAGGAAAAGAAAGTACATCAGTTGCTCTATCTATATTCCTATATTGCTTATTTATTTCTTGAATTGTTTTTGGTGTTGTCAAAGTTACTGTTACACACAATTTAGAATCTTCCAATTTTTCTTCTTTAAAGCACTGTGATAATACTTTCTCTATTACTTCTTTATATTCTTCTTTTTCATCAATTCCATCATAAACTATCTCGTACATTTCTCGTTTCATCCTTTATTTTTTTGGTTGCGACAACAAGGTACAAAAAATATTTAATATATTATTCTAGCTATATAATTACAATATTATGCAACTTGTTTAATTTTTGTATATTTTCCTTGTGATATACAAGAATTTTGAATTTGTCTCATAACCCCATAATCTACTAATTTTCTTTTATAATACTTCATTAATTTTGAAAAATCTGTTTTTCCAGTATTTAATTTTTTCATATCATTTCTTATAAACAATATCTCTTTTTGTTTTACATATTCAATAAAATCTGTCTCTTTTAATTTTTTAATTTCTTGATATTGTTTCCAGAAATTTTTGTACTCATCTTTTTCTTTTTGAGATTCCCAATATACTTTTGTTGATAATAGTTTTACATTATAGTCTTCTATTAGATTTATTAACATTGAATAAGCTTTTTCTCTTTTTACTGCCATTTTTGTATCTTGTACTAGACTTCTTGCATCTTTTAATAATTTTTCATAGCATTGTTCTGCAACAATTAATGGCAAACTATGTGTAAATAATTTTCTACTAATTCCTAATAATATCATATTTTTTTCAATATTATCTTTTGTATCTAATTTTCCAACAGTATAACTTTCATATTTTTCATAATCTGAAACTACACTCTTTAAACTTTCATCTTGATTTAGTTCAAGCTTTAAAGGTAATATATTTTGAATGTAATCCTCTAATGTATAAAAGATTTTTGTATAAATCCACTCTTTTGTTGAGTCATAATTACTTATATTATCTGCTACTTTTATTGAATAATTTTTCAAAATAGATTTATATAATGAATCCATTTTAGAAATATAAAACTTCTCATATTTTTCTTTTATTTTTTCTTTTCCATTAACTTTTATTCCTTCATAGTCCAACTCTAATAGATATTTTTGTTTTCTATATTTATACTCTATGTATTCACTTTCTTTCAAACTTGTAACTTCATAATATTTTGATAATGCATTTTGTTCAAACTCTGATGCAGTATTGTTTTTTACCTTTTTGTAAATTGAATCCATAACATATTTATCTAAAGCCTCTAAATATGCTTCATAACATGAATCGTATTTCTTTTCCTGTTCTTCTTTATCATAATTTTCTTCTTGCATATAATTTTCATATGCTTTTATCAAGCTATTTCTTTTTATTGATATAAGCATACCATTAATTCCTATTTTTGTAGGTATTAATAATTTTGTTAATGTATTTGTTATTTTATTTATAAAAGTTTTATCTGCTCCCGTTATTCTAAGGCTTCTTTCTTCCATTGCTATCATCCCTTCAAAATACAATTTTTTCATTTGTACCTATGTTTTCTAATACTTCATATGTCACATAAACATCTACACTGTCCTCTTTTTCATAGGTATTAATATTTTTATTTACAATCGCTTCTTTATTTTCTATTTCTTGATTCAATTCTTGCTCTAATTCTTGTATCCCTATATTTTTAGCTTCTTCGATACTATATGTTTTTTGTTGTTCTTCTATTTCTTTATATGTTGTTTTAACTATTGAAACTGGTAAATAAAAATCTGAAAATAACTTCATTTTACTTTCCGTTTCTATTGTATCATAAATTTCGAATTTTGAAAGCCCTTTTGAAAAATTTATTTTAAAATTATTAAATTTTATTGCATATTTTGTTTCTGTATTTCCTGTTTCACTCCTTTCCGTAGCATTATAGCTTACATTTTTATATTTTGTATACCAAACTTTTGCCTCAATTTCACCTTTTGCATGTACATATCTAATTCCTGTATACTTTCCTTCCATCCATCCATTTATTAATGTATCTCCAACATTAACTGTATCTCCAACTTTAACATTTGCTGTTCCTGTTTGTGCATTTATTTTTGTTATTACACCTGCCTTATCAGAAATAATACTACAATATTCATCATCATCAATAATTTCTGGTTTCTCATCTGCTTTTACTAGTTTTACAATTGCATTTGTACCTTTTATTTCTATCCCCATCCATGCAACGTCATCTCTTTTTAATCTTATTTCATTAATAATGCTTTTTGTGTCAACTTTACTTTTTAGCTTACCTATATCTAGTCCAGCATTTTTTATATCTTCTTCAATATTTGCAATCTCTAAATTATCTTCCACTTGAATTTCCACATTCCATACAAAATTTGAGGATAAAATTATGAAAAATGCTAATATTATCAACAAAAGCAAGAATATTTTTCTTTTTTTATATCTTTGAAATAAAAAAGGCAATCCCTTTTTGCTTTTTATTTTTAATTTACATTTTGTTTTTTTAGCAATCTTTATTAATTCTCTAAAATCTTGTATTCTTGCTCTAAAAATTAATTTTATATCTTCTTGCCTTTTTAAATGCCATATTGCTATTCCTTGATTTCTACAAATATTTATATATCTTTCTATATAATATCCTTCTATTTCAATAACCAGATAACCGATTAAATAACTAAGCAATATTTTTATAAACATCTCATTCTCCTTCGTCTATAATCCTTTCAAAATCAAAACTTTCAATTTTCCCTGTAACTTTGATATCATCATCTGTCATATTTTCTAAATTCAATTGATAACCATTTATATTTATAATTCCAATATAGGTATTGATTCTTACATAAAACTCTTCATATTCTAAAATTCCTTTAAAATTTTCAATTAACATTTCATCAAAACCCGTTATTATTATTTTTGGAACATTTGAACACACTTCTTTTGGTAATTCTAATAATCTATCTAATTTTCCAAACTGCTGGTTTTTCTTATTTTTCACGTTTTTTTCCTCCTCTCTTTGGTCAGTTTGGTCACTTTGGGGACAGGTTCGGAGTGACCATTTTTGGTTACTTTGGGGACGCCACTTCGTGTCTCATTTGGACCAGGTACATATGAGACATTTTGTCTCACTTGGACCTGGTACATTTGAGACATTAAACAAATTCGTCTAAAGACTTGAATGTGTATCCCATGTTTTGAGTTTCTTTTATCACACTATCTAAAATATTTGTATTTGTTTTTGAATTTCCATGTAATAACATTATTTCTCCATTATGCAGATTATCTAATATTTTTTGCTTTGATTTTTCTTCATCTGGCTGTTTATCTTCGTTCCAATCTTCATATGCAAATGACCACATTACTGTTTTATATCCTAACGAATTAGTTATTTTTAATGTTCTTTCACTAAATTCACCCTTTGGTGGTCTTATATACTTCATTTCATAACCAAATTTTTCATTCATTACTTGATGTAAATCTAATACTTCTTTTCTTATTTCTTCTTCACTTAAACTTGGCATACTTTTATGATTAACTGTATGATTTCCAGTTATCGCTATGTACCACTTTTTCTCTGTAACCCTTGAAATTACTAGATTGTTATATTTAAATTTCTTGTTGTTATGTATACTCTTTTGTTCCATATTTTATACTTTTTTTGCAAAAGTTAATTCTACTTTTATATTTTTGTTTTTATCAAATTCAATTCTTTTGACTAACTTTTTTAATATTTCATTGTCTGGATTTTCCAT
>CALXFF010000047.1 GCA_944387525.1 uncultured Clostridia bacterium
TTTAGTTATATACATATTTTACCAATTGAGTCGTTTTAATAAAATTATTTTGGCAAAAAACCGAAACTTAAAAATTTATTTCATTTTTTGGTAAAAATTTCTTGTTTATTTTCTTCTTTTTCTACACATTCTAGTAGTAGAAAAAGCAAAAGTTTTTTCTTAAATGTAATATTACAGGAGGTGAAAAAACAATGGCAAACTCATCAAACAAAAAATTAGTTCCAGAAGCTATGACTGCTTTAGATAAATTCAAATATGAAGTAGCTAGTGAAGTAGGTGTTAATTTAAAAGACGGATATAACGGAGATTTATCTTCAAGAGATGCTGGTAAAATAGGTGGACAAATGGTTAAAAAAATGATCGAACAAGCTGAAAGAAATATGAAATAGTTTTTCGTTTAATCATTATTATTAAATAGCATGATATTAACACTTTAGGTAGGAAGTTAAATTTTGTTTTTATATATTTTATTTTAAAATACATAAAGGCAGGATTTGATTTCCTGCCTTTACTATTTTATAAAATTTCTTTTCTATGCTTCTGGTTCTACTAAGCCATAGTTTTTTCCATCTTTTAATTTATGTATTACATTTACTTTTCCTGTTTCAACATTTATAAATGTTAAGAAATTGTGTGTTGGTTTTTCTTTTAATTTTAAAACCGCATCTTCTGGTAACATTGGTTTAATTTCATAATATGATGTTTTTATAATTTCATCTTGTATTTCTGAAATTTTATCATCTACTGTTTCCATTGTTTTTAGTGATGCATCTTTCATCATTTTTTCTTTTTTAGTTTTTGCTTTTCTAATTTGTCCTTCTAATATATCAATATCTTTATCAATTGAAGCATACATGTCTTTATCTTCTGTTACTGCTCTGTATTTTTCTCCATTTGCAGTTACATAGATTTCTGCTATTTGTTCATTTTTCTCTGTTCTTAATGTAACTTCTGCTTCAGCATCTTCAAAATATTTATCTATTCTGTCTAGTTTTCTCTCTACGTAATCGTTTATAGCTTCTGTTATCTTTAGTTCCTTTCCTGTTATTTTTATTTTCATAAAAATCGCTCCCTTCTTCTTTCATGTTTAAATTTTATAGTATATTTTTATTATATACGTTATTTCGTTTTTTTTCAAGTTTTTTTGTTATTTTTCATTTTATAGTTACAAATGTTAAAACAAATCTTCTAATTTGTACTCTTTTTCCATCTTTTCGTTGAAATATAATTTAGCAATAAGTTTAAACTCTTCTAAAGATTCATCCTTTATTTCAAATGAATACAACTTTTTAGGTGGTGCTGTTATTGTATATCTTATTGCATTCAAAGTGCTTTCTGTGATGCCAATAGCAGATTTATCCTGACTTCCACATATTTTGCATTTTAGTCCATTGTCTTTTAAACTAAAATATTGTAAATTTTCTTTTTCATTGCAATTTGTACATTCTTCTATTTTAGGTCTAAACCCTATAATGCTTGCTAATCTCATTTTAAATATGCTTAATACTAAATCTAAATTTTTGTCTGTTTCTGATATTACATATAATGTATTTAAAAGTAATTGTAATATATTAAAGCAATTCTGGTTTTCATGTGTTACATCTTGTATTATTTTTATTATATTTACTGCATATTTTAATTTATCTAAATCTGTTCTTATATTATAGAACACTTCTATTGGTTCTACCGAATTTATGTGATATGTACTTGTCCCTTTAAACATCAAATATTCTCCAAAACAAAACATTTGCGTACCTGCTAAAAGAGCACTTCTTGGCCTACGTGCTCCTTTAGCTACACATGAGATTTTTCCGTACATTTGGTGTTAATATTGTTAGCATTTTGTCATAATCTCCCATATTGCTTTCTGATAATACTACTCCGCTTATTTTTATGTTTGCCATTTAGTTATTTCACCTTTTTCCCTGTTTTCTTTATCTATGTTTTCTTGATAAATTTTATTGTTTAAATTAATGTTTTGTGTTTCTGTTTCTACTTCAATTCCCTTTTCTATTTCTTCTATTTGTTTAAATTCTAAATATGTGTTTATATCTCCTGTGTTTTTAAATGTTTCCCATGCTATTTTTTTAATCATTTGCTATCATTCCTTCCTTATGTCTTTAATTTTATCATTTGCATTTTTTGTATTTTTATTCTATTTGTTTAATTTAAATTTATTTACTATTGAATCATTTTCTTGCCAATCCTCTTTTACTTTTACCCAAGTTTTTAGATTTACTTTTACCCCAAAATTTTCCTCCATGTCAATTCTTGCCATTCTTCCAATTTTTTTTAACATTTCTCCGTTTTTTCCTATTATAATGCCTTTGTGTGAATTTCTTAAACAATAAATTGTTGCTTCTATATCATAAATATCTTCACCATTTTTGTTTTTTCTTTGTTTCATTTTTTCTACTTCAACATAAATTCCATGTGGTACTTCATCTTGTAATAGTTTTAAAGCTTTTTCTCTAATTGTTTCTTCTGCAAGTTGTCTTAAGGTCTGGTCTGTATATTCTTCTATATCATAATATGCAGGTCCTTCTTTTAGGTTCTTCTCAATTTCGTCTAATATAATTTCTTTGTATTTGCTATTTGTTGCTGAAATTGGTATTACTGCTTCAAAGTCATATTCTTTGCTATATAAATCAATTAGACTTAACAATTTTTCTTTTTTTACTAAATCTATTTTATTAATTATTAAAATAGTTTTCTTTTTTGCTTCTTTTATTTTTTCTAGAATTCTTCTATCCCCTCTACCAATTTCATCACTTGTTGCCTCAATTAAGAATAATATTAGGTCACTATCTGCAAGGCTTCCAAATGATGTTTCTATCATTGTTTCATTTAATTTTGTTTTTGGTTTATGAATTCCTGGGGTGTCTATAAATATTATTTGTGAATTTTCTCTGTTTACTATTCCTTTTATTGCAGTTCTTGTTGTTTGTACTTTGTTTGCTATTGCTGCAACTTTTTCTCCTACTAATAAATTTAATAGTGTTGATTTTCCTACATTTGTTCTTCCTATTAATGTTACAAATCCTGATTTAAATTTTTTCATATTTATACACAATCCTTCCTTATGTGCAAATTTTTATTTTCGCTTTGCTAATATATTATACACCATTTTTTTGCTAAATTTGTAGAAATTGTGAAATTTTTTCAAATTTTTTTGAGACCAGCATTGCTGGCCTCAAAAAGTCTAATTTTGGATAAGAAAAATTAATTTTAAAAAATGTTCTTTTGCACTTTTAGCTCTGTAATCATATTGTTTTAAAAATTCTTCACATTCTATATTTTTATCCGAATTTTCTTCTAGAATTTCTTCCAATATTTTTACAATATTTTCTTTTATTATCTTAAATGTCAAACATCGTTTTTCTCCACGACTCAATTTAGGTAATCTCTCCTTTGCTTTATCATATAAAGCCTTTGGAGAAATATCTCCTAAAACTTTATAGATTTTGTAAGCAGCACATGCTATTTCCACTTCATATGCTATTATTATCTCTCTTTTAACATTTTCATAATATATAACTCCATATTTTTCATGCTCCATAAAGAATGTTTTCGCTTTATCCCGAAAATCTTTTTCTATTTCTGTTTCCTCTGGAATAACAATTTTACTTTCTTTATATAGATTTCTCTCGTCAGCCATAACCTTTGTTACTAATTGAACACTAGAAAAGATAACTATACATAAAAGACAAGCCTATGCATATGCTTGTCTTTTTCTGAAACTTAATAAGTTTGTTATCTCTCTTTCCGTATTTCTTGCCTTTTTTGTTTTTCTTGCTCTTTCTTGTTCCAATTCTCTTTTTTGTTTTTCTGCCATTGATTGACAAATTGCTTTTTGATAAGTAAAGTGTGTATCTTGAGCAATTTTGCTCCAATTGTATTCATTTCTCACTTTGTTTTTTGCTCTCTTTGTGATATCTGCACATAATTTATGGTCATACAACAATTCTAGTATTGAATCTGCAATTGAATTTGGATTTCCACAATAACTTTTCATTCCGTTTACTCTATGTTCTACTATTTCATTTAATCCACCTATATCAGATACTACAACTGGATTTTCTGAAAGCATAGCTTCTAGAGCAACTATTCCAAATGGTTCATATGTACTTGGAAATACTGATATATCTGCTGCTTTGTACATTCTTTGTACATCTTTTCCTTGCATGTATCCTGCAAAATATACTTTGTTTTCTATTCCCATTTGTCTTACTTGTTGTTGTAATTCTTCTAGCATTCCGCCTTTTCCACAAATTACAAGTTTTGTGTCATGGTATCCATTTAATATTTTTGGCATTGCTGCAATAAGATGTTGTATTCCTTTTTCATATACTAATCTTCCCATAAATAGGATGATTTTTTCATTATCCATTGCATATCTTCTTCTGAAGTTATAGTCTCTTTCTACTCCATTAAATAAATTTAAATTTACTCCATTTGGAACTACATTTATTTTTTCATATGGTAAACCAAATAGTCTTTGTAATTCACCTTTCATGTAGTTGCTATTTACTATTACTTCTGAAGATTCATATGTTAACATCCATTCTGTATCATTTATATATCTTTGTGTTTCGTCATGTATTCCACTGTTTCTTCCTGCTTCTGTTGCATGTATTGTTGATACTATTGGTATGTTATATGAATTTTTTAGTGTTTTTGCTGCATATGCAACTAACCAATCATGTGCGTGTATAACGTCAAAATTTCCTTCTTTTGCAATAATTTCATTTGCTTTTGCTATCATGTTAAAGTTCATTTGCATTATCCAGTCTATGAAATTATTTGGATTTATCATAAAATTGTCTACACGATATACTTTGACTCCTTTATCATCTTCAAAGTATGGTGCATCTCCATCTTTATATGTTACTACTGTTACATCATGCCCATCTTTTAACAAGGTTCTTGATAAATCATATACTACTCTTGAAATTCCTCCTACTACTCTTGGTGGATATTCCCATGTTAACATCAATATTTTCATTGATATTACCCCTTCTTTCTTAAATTTTCTTTTGTTTTCGACGTTTTTCTCTTCATTCTTTTCTATTTTATACAATTTTTTTGTAAATGTAAATGGTTTTTTATTATTTTTTTATTTTTTTAGTACTGACACAAAAAATCCTTCCATATTTTTTGATGGCAAAATTCGTATTGCCTTATCTATACTAAATTCTAAACCATCATTAAAACCTTGCATTCTTTCTTTAAAATTGATGTTTATATTTAATAATTTTACATCAAAATTTTCAATTGCCCATTGTAAAATTTTTTCATTCTCATCTTTATTTAAAGTACATGTAGAATACACTATTATTCCATTCGGCTTTAATGCAGTATATGCACTTTTAAACAGTTTTTTCTGCAATTTTGCAAGTTCTCTTACTGTTCTTTTTGACCAATTTCTATAAGTTCCTGCTTTATTTCCTAAAAATCTACCTTCACCACTGCATGGTGCATCTAATAGTACTTTATCAAATTTTTCTTGATACTCTTCTCCTACTTTTTCTCCTCTATTATTTATTACTTCTACTATATTTGCTCCCTGCTTTTCAACATTATATTTTAGTCTTTCACATCTAATGCTATCTAATTCATTTGCTAAAATATATCCATCATTTTTCATCATTGCTGCCATTTGTGTTGTTTTACTTCCGCGGAGCTGCTGTTAAGTCTAACACATTTTCTCCCGGCTTTGGATTTAAAACTAATGGCGGTATCATACTTGATAAACTTTGTAAATATATGTATCCTTTTTCATATATGTCTAATTTTTGAATTTCCTTTTCATTGGCATTTTTTATTATTAATGCATCATTATACCAAGATACTCTTTCAAATTTAATATTCTTTTCTCTTAAATATTTCATTAATTCTTGTATATTGTATTTTATTGTGTTTACTCTTAGTGTAGTGTTTCTTTCTCCCAACATCCCTGTTAATATTTTGTCCACCGTAATTGGTGTATATTGTTCATATAATTCATCTACAAAGTCTTTTGGTAGTTTTCTTTTTAAGTCTAATATTGATAGCATCTGATTTTTCCTCCAATAAATATTTTTACTCAAACAAAATACTGACATTTAATTTACAATAATCGGTTCTAGTATTTCTGGCAAATGTTTTTTGCAAAGACTTTCACTAATTATTGCTTCACCACCAAATAAATAAAATATTCCTATTTCCGATACCTTATTTATTATAACTGGTGTTCCTCTCAATTTTTTACATATTTCAATTGCATTTTCTGGTATTACTGCTCTAGGTTTTCTTATTTCTTTTCTCATTCCATTTTCCTCTATAAAACCAACCCATTCTGTTTGCATAGATCTTATATATTCTTTTTCTTCAGTTATTTCAATTCTAATCCAATAATATTCCTCATCTTTTAATATTGGATTATACATCATCTGTTTATATTTTTTATACAAAAGCCCAATCTCTTCTGCTTGATATGATACTTCCATATTATCAGTTAAGCCTAGAATGTAGTCAACAGAAACACCAAATTCCATTGACATTCTCTTTAAATTGTATGCATCTGGTAATGACACTCCGTTTTCATATCTTTGTATTGTTCTTTTATTACATAAAATCCTTTCTGCGAATTGTTCAGATGTTAACTTATTCGATTTTCTTATCTCTTTTATCCTTTCTGCAATTGTTTTCATTACTCCACCTCCAATATGATTATATCCTATTTAAAAAAAAGATAAAGAGACAATTGTGTCTACCTGAATCTTACTTCCATATGTCTCCATTAATAAATTTAGTTAATGCCATAATAAATGCATTTCTTGTTAAATCTATTCTTGATATTTCATCTTTTGTTAGGTAACTAATTCCGCCTTTTCCTTTAGATAATTCATTTCCGCTAAATATTTTATCCATGACTTTTCCTAATTCTGTTTCTTTAATTTCTTCTATGTATTTTTCTGGAATTGGAAAGCCTTGACTTGTCCCAATGCTTTGAATCCCTTCATTATTTTCCCAACTTCTTTATATACCTATATATTTCTCCCCAATTATACAACACTTTTATATAATCATTTTCTTCTAAATCATATGATGGTGCATCTTTTAAATATATTGTTTTTATTTTAGATTTAGCAATACTTTCACATTTATCATTTGAATCATCAATCATTATATCTATATTTTCTTCAACACATACTTCATCTTTATTTTCAGTTGCCCAATAAGATTTATCAAATATATCCATCCCTTCATTTTTAAATCTTTCTTCTGTAATTTTTATCATATCTTTATTTATTCCACCTTGCGCCGTTATTAACACTAATATATGACCTTCTGCATATACTCTATATTCTTTTTCTGAATCAAATACTACTCCATCTAAATCTATACCTATTCTCATAAAAAACTTCTCCTCTACAATACTTTATCTTTATAAATTTCTACTTGTTGCACCATATGTCCTATATTACCTTCACCAGCATATTTTTCTAAATCAAAAAAATTTTCATTCTTGTCAATCCAATAAAGTCTATTTAATTCTTCTATTAAATCTACACTTTTATTTAATTTTCCTGCATAAACTTCCAATTCCATATCTTGCATTTTATACTGAAAATTCATAATATGAGTTAAAGTGATATCTTTATTGGTTATTCCAGTTTCTTCTCGTAATTCTCTATATGCTGCATGAAGTTCATCTTCATCTTGTTCTACTTTTCCACCTACTAAATTGAATTTTCCTTTATATGGTTCTTTTTCTCTTTTACACATTAAGATTTTATTTTCTTCTTTGTTATAAACTATTATTACATTTAATTTTTCCATAGTTCGTCTCCTTAATCTTTATTGAAAATTTCTACCCATCCTAATTTAATGAAATCTATTACTTCTGTATAGCACTTTACTTCTTTACTTGGTTTATTTAATAACCATATTCTTTTATCTTTATTATGATTTACTTTTTGTACCATAGTATAACTTAATTCTGCAAAAGTTTCTGCACCAATATATCCTTCTATCCCATTTTTCTCTCCATTAAGTACAAATAAAATGTCTGTTTCATCTAAAGATTTGAAAAATTTCAAATAAACATCTTTGTATAAATTTTCATTTTCTTGGTCTATTTTTTTAGGATAATTTATTACTTGATATCCCTGTTTTTCAAAATAGTTTTTCCAATATTCTATTTCTTTTTCGAATTTACTACTACAAGCAATTACTAATTTTTTATTTTCAACCATTTTATTACACCTTTCAATAATTTCTTAATTTTTCATTCAACTTTTTGTAAATATTTTCTATAACCCATTTTTCATTTGAAACTTTTTCTACATCTTCTATATTAATCCATTTTACACCACTATTCTCATCTTCTTTTATCTTTAATATTTCACTTTCATCAACTTCTAAAAGATAAGTTAGATTCAAATGGACATGTGAAGATACATATTTTCCTCTTTTAATATGTCCATTTACACATATAATTTCTAATGAAAAAATATCATCATTTAGTACCTTTACATTCTCTACTCCAGTTTCTTCTTTTAATTCTCGAATTGCTGTACCTAATAAATCTGATTCTCCATCTGCATGACCTCCTGTCCATGCCCATGATTTATAGATATTATGATATATCATTAATACTTTTGTTTTTTCTTTATTTAATACCCATGATGATGCTGTAAAATGACCAAATTCATTATTTCTTGTAAGTACATCATCGAATGTATTTATATATTTTAACATTGTTTGCTTATCTTTTTCTTCTTGTTCATTGTATGGCTTGTATTTTTCTATTTGCTCTTTTAAATTCATTTTTTCCTCCAATTTTATTATTTACATTTTCTATAATCATATATTTACAACTTTACTCTACTTCTATTGTTTCATCATTTTCTAAAATTTCATATTCAACTTCATATTTATTAAACATTTCCTCAATATATTTAAAATCAGGTGGAAATGCTGGGTTATCCATATGAATAGGTATTGTTAATGTTGCACCAACTTCTTTTGCATATAGTGCCGCTTCAAAAGCTGACATTGTTAGACCATGTCCTGTTACAGGAATGCATAATATATCCGCTTTATAATCATTTTTAAAGCAAATTGTATCACTTGTTGTATATAATCTATTTTCTCCATCATCAACAATATATCCTACATTTTCATGTATCTCTTTATCACCTTTTAATAATGGTTGATATCCATGGATAGCATGTACTACTTCAATTTTTATTTTATCTAATTCAATAACATCATTTTCTTTTACAATATTTATATTTAAATTCTTATTTGCTTCTTGCACTTCTTGTGTCGAATATATCTTTACATTTTTATTAATTTTTTCTAGAACTTCTATGTTGCAATGATCTGGATGTTTATGCGTTATTAATATAATATCTACATTGTTCCAAATATCAAAATATTCTTCTTTATATTTTAATGTACCTGGATCTATTAATATTTTCCTTTCTTTTGTTTCAATTAGTAAACATGATTGTGGAAATTTTGTAATTTTCATAATTCATCAATCCTTTCTTTTTTATATATTATTTACTATAAATTCAACTACACCATCTTTATTAGCTTCTTCTCTACTCTTTCTTTTTTCTTCTTCTGTTAACTCTAACCAATATTTATTATTCTTTGGCATAACAGATATTGAATCTAAAGGGTATCCAGGATTTCTTTCTTTACATGCTTTATCTACAAGATAAAAATCACTTTTACTCCAACTATATTCCTTTGTTTTTTTGCCATCATATATCACCATACCATATACCCATTTAGCTGTTAATTTTCCACCATATTGTTTTGCTAAATTAGTATAATACTCTATCATTTCGTCATCATTTAATTCTTTGCCATTAATCCTTCTTACATGTGTTCCTGGTTGTTTTTCATCTGGTAATTCTTCTATTAACAAATTGTCATCCATTCCAATGGTTACAATTTTTGTTGCATCATAATATGCTTTTGCTTTGATATATGCATTTTCAATTGCATTTTTTCCATTTTCGTCTATATCTAGTTTAAAGTCTAAATCTTTGATTGTTATTAATTCTATACCTTTTTCTTCCAAGGCTTTTTTATATTTTCTGACTTTTGCTGGGTTTGTTGTTGCAAATAATACTTTCATTATACTATTCCTCCATCTTCTGCATTTTTAATCCATCTTCCATATTTATTTTTGTTGGTATAATATATTTTGCATCAATTTTATGAGAAATTAAATTAGTAATTACTTTCATTGCTCTTGAACCATCAAACCATTTAGGATTATCACTATTTTTTCTAATTCTATCTAAAGAAGTTGCTAACGCATCTCTATCATAATTGTCACTCATTTCAGTTGTTATCATATATTTTTGATTTTCATTTTCATATAAAGTATTCTTCATTAATTTATATCCTGCATTATTGTACCAATATAAATGATCCCCACCAGCTAATATTAAAACATCTGCCTTATTATTTATGTCATTAATTAATTTATCAACATAGTCATAGACATCATTAAAAGAACAACTTGGGACATCATTTTTTAGGCTTTCAAATTTGCTTGTAATATCGACAACTCCAAAATTATAATATTTTTTATCAATAATTTTTTTATTATTTACAAATATAAGCTCAATAGAGCCTCCTCCACCTATAAAAACGCAAATGTTTCCATTATATTTAATATTATTATAACAGCCTAGTGCAGTATAATTTGCTTCGTCTTCTTGAGATACAACTTGAATTTTTAAATCAAATTTATCACTTAATTTTTTATTAATTTCATCTAATTCTTCTTTAGATATATTTCTAAATATACTACATCCATAAATATTTATGTTTTTTGTATAATTTAAAACATTTTTTATAACTTCATACAATTTGTTTAAATCATTTTCATTAATTTTGTTCTCGTCCTTATAATTCTTTTTGAATTCTATTGTATCTGTTCTTTCACATATTAATTCTTCATTTTTGTATATGTGTGTTTTAGTATTATTACTTCCTATTTCTATAATAGCAAACATTTCATTCATTTTTTTACTTCCTCAATTCTTCTTATCTTTCTTGAAGTTATTTACATACTATTCTCTTTTCTTATATTCTCCTAAAAATTATAACTTTCAATTACATTTCCATCTTCGTCATATATTGTAGAATCGGCATCTGAAATATATAGGACTTGAAAGTCTGGATTATCTAATGTATATCCTGCTTCTTCTGCCCATTCAAATTCATTTAGAACTGCCTTTTTGGCATCTATGTTATTACTATCATCTATTAATTTACAATTTATTCTAATCCAATTTTTATTATCATAAGCAACAATACAAACATTATTATTTTTAGCAAGTTGCTTAGATACATTCTTTTGTTTATTTGTAATTACATATATTTTATTATTAAATAAAATTGGATCACCAAATGGTCTACAACTTGGTTTATCTCCATTTATCGTACT
>CALXFF010000048.1 GCA_944387525.1 uncultured Clostridia bacterium
AAATAAATTGCTGTTACATTACTTGTCATTGAATTTGTTAATGGCAATTCTATATTGCAAAACATTCCTGTTCCTAAATTTTCTAATACCTCTATTGAATCCTTTTCTTCCATACCGTTCTCCTCCTCATTATTTATTTTTTATCTATCTATTTTTTCTTCTACCACCTCCATATTTTGATTTTAAGTTTGTTTTATTTTTAGACTAATAATTTGTCGAATAACATCATAAATTTGTTTAAAACGAATTCTGATAAATTTTAAGCATATTATTTTGGTACATATCATTTTAGATTTTAAATTTGAGCAAAAAAATAAATGAATTGATTTTTTCAATTCACTTATCTAAAACTTGCAAAACGGCTATTTATCTAGTTTTCATCAAATTATTTTTCTAGGTACATACTCATAATTTAAAAATGATTTCCTATTATATGTCCTTCATCTATCATCCTTTTGACTAATTCTTCTTGTGTATTTACATAGTGAGCTGTAAGAAAAAATGTAGCTTTTACATCATTTTCTTTTAAAATATCTAATATTTGCTCTGTATATCCTGCTTCATAACCTTCATCAAAAGTTAAATATATATTCTTGGTTTCTTTATCTCCTAAACAGATTCCACCATTTTCTTCTAATATTTGTTGATAATCTTTTCCTACATCTGGTTGCTCATGATTATTGTTTCTTTTTATTCCCCAACTTATTTTTTTATTACTTATATTTTCTGCACTTGTTTGTATTGCGTTTTCTTTTTGTTTCATTGATATCATGCTGAGAGCAAATATTATTATTGCTAATAATATAATTATGAATGTTTTAGTTATAGTTTTGTTTTTTTTCATTACAAATCCTCCACAAATTTAAATAAATAAATTAAATTTTTTTGCCTTTTTCTTTTAATTTTATGATTTTCTTTCTTTTTTATTACTCAAAAGAAAAAAGCAATAGATATTTTTCAAATCTATTACTTTTTATTTATTATAATTAATTCAAATCATATCAAATTCTCTGGATTTAAACATTGTAATTCTTGTAATACAAATTCTCCATCTTTTCTTATCAAAACATCATCAAAATATATTTCTCCTCCGCCATATTCAGGAGTTTGAATATTCACTATATCCCAATGGATACTTGAACGATTTCCGTTATCACTTTCTTCTAAACTATCACCTGGTGTAAAATGGAAACTACCTTTAATCTTTTCATCAAATAAAGTATCTCCAATAGGTTTTTCTATATATGGATTAAGACCAAATGCAAATTCTCCTATATATCTTGCACCTTCATCTGTGTCTAATATTTCATTTAACTCTTTAGTTTTATTAGATGTCGCTTTTACAATTTTTCCATTTTCAAATTCAAATCTTATATTATTAAATAAAATCCCATTATAACTTGTTTCTGTATTATATGTTATATATCCATTTACACTTGTTCTTACTGGTGCTGAAGCAACTTCACCATCTGGAATATTAAACGTTCCTGTATATTTTTCTGCTGGTATTCCTTTTACACTAAATGTTAAATCTGTCCCCTCACCTACAATATGAACTTTATCAGTTTTATTTAACAGTTCTTTTAATGAATCCATTGCTTTTGACATTTTTGAATAGTCTAAATTACATACTTTATAATAAAAATCCTCAAACTCATCTGTATTCATCTTGCTCATCTGTGCCATTGAATTGTTTGGATATCTTAATATACACCATTTTGTATTTTTTACTCTTTCTTCAAAATGAACAGGTACAGTATAATGTTTGTTATATAACTCCATTACTTCCTTTGATATTCCACTCAATTCACTATTATTTGCTGTTGCTCTTATTCCAATATAAGCCTGCATATCTTTCATTCTTTCTGCATCATGTTTTCCGTACATTTTAATTTGCTCTTCTGTTGCATTTTCTAGCATAACTCTAAGTAACTCGTAATTAACAACGTTAAAATATGGTTTTGCTCCTAATTCTTCTGACCTTTTTATTAATTCTTTTGCAAGTGGTATTCCATCTTCTCCTAATACTTCTATTAAGATATTTTCTCCTTTTTGAATATTTACTGAATATGTTAATAAGTTGTTTGCTAATTTTTCTATCCTTAAATCTTTCATACCATTCCTCCTAGACAAACTATTTTTAAATTTTCTTATACACCTCTTTAATTATCTCGTATCTACAATTTATAATATTTTTATAAAATTCTTTTCTTGCTTTAGACATACATTCTATTCCATCAATAAAACTCTTTATTCCATCCATATTAATATAAGTAAATATTCTCTTTATTGCATCATTACATTCTTTATTTTTCATTTGCTTAACAAATGACATGTAATTTATCTTTTTTCCATTTTCTCTTATACAAGAATAACAATTAATAGCTAAATTCTTTAATTCACTTTCACTTATCTTCTCTAATTCTTCGTCTTCAAGCATTGGATTTAAACATGAACCACAATCGTAAATTGGAGAAAAAACAACCTTGTGTGTTTTCTTATTTAATAAGAATCCCCAATTACCATTATGTCTGTCTGTATTTCCAATTAAACTATCTATTACAAACATATCCCAAAACTTTTCTTTTGTTTCTACACTATTTATCATTTTGTTTTCTTCTATAACTTCCATTATATCTTTTAATTCTGTTTCTATTTTTTTATCAGGATTTGTACTTAATGCTAAATTTTCAAATTCATATAATATATTTTCATCATCAGTAAAATCTTCACATGCACACACTATTTTTTCTTTTCCGTTATATAAATATTTTCCCAAAATTGTATTTTGCACTTTAAAACCTGCCATTCTAAATACATTGCTTCCAACATATTCAGAAAAAGCATTATTTATATATGATATATTTTTATTTTTTTCTCTTACTGGATCTGGAAATTTTACTAAATATTTTTTATTATCATATATTAATGTTTTCTTTTTTTCTGAACCTTTATAATTATTAAATTCTTCTATTGCATTTGTAAAATCTATCATCGTTTTACCTCTTTTCTTATTTTTATGCTTATATTTTAGCACAAATTATTCCATATATCTAGTCTTAATTTTTATAATATTCAATTTTCATAATCCTAAATATTTTTGTAAAATTTTCTTTTCTATTCACTTTGCAAAATTTATTTTTATTAGAAATTTCAACTATTTTGAACTTTATTGTAAATTTATGGATATTTTTGTATTTTTCTATTGACAAGTTTCGTTTTTTGGATTATATTGGTAATGTGTCTGGAAAATAAAGGGAATATGACATTTTAGTCATCCTTTATTTATGTAGAACGTAATTCATATGATAAAGGAGTTTTAAAATGTTACATTTTGTAATTTGTGATGACAATTTGAACATATTAGACAAATTGGAAAAAATGCTCGAAAACATTTTTACTAAAAATAATTTTGAAGCAGAAGTTTCTTTTAAGTCTGATAATTCTGAAGATATATTAGATTATATCAAACGTAATCCTTCTGATGTATTTTTATTAGATATTAATTTGAAGTCTAGTAAAACTGGTCTAGAACTTGCAGAAGAGATTAGAAAAGTTAAAAAGAATTCTTATTTGATTTTTACAACAGGTCATTTAGAATATGCTATGGTAGCTTATAAGTATAAAACTTTTGATTATATTGCTAAGCCTATTACTTATGATAGACTTGAAGATACTGTTGTTCGTTTATTTGAGGATGTCAATGGTTTAAATAAACGCTATTTGAGAATTGACAATAAAAATACTTTAATTGATGAGTCTGAGATTCAGTATGTTAAAAGGGATGGTATGAAGTTAGTTTTTCATACTCCTTCTCGTGATTATGATACTTATAGTTCTTTTAATAAGTTTCAGGATAGATTACCTAAAACGTATATTAGGTGCCACAAATCTTGTATTGCTAACATTAATCAGATTAAGGATATAGAGCCTGTTTCTGGTACAATCACTTTTAGAGATGGTTCTACTTGTGATATAGGGCCTAAATATAAAAGTGAATTTATGGAGGTTTTAAAAAGTTATGGAAGTTTTAAATAATATTTGGATTGCAATTAGTACTCCTAATGAGGGGTTAATAAATGTATTGATGACATTAGCAACTTTCGTTGAAGCCATTTTAATCATGTTTCTATTTACTTCATTATTAAACATTAAGCCAAGCAAAAAACAAACGATTACCTATGCTTCAATATTCATTATCACAAGCTTAATTAGTATGTATCTATTACCTAATCCTTTTAACGTATTTTCTAATTACATAGTTATGTTCTTAATAGTCAAATTCATTTTTAAATTATCTAATTTAAAAAGTTTTTTAGGTGTTATATTATCCTCATTAATATTTGCATTAATTGGTATATTAATATCTAATCCATATATAACAATCTTAAATATAACTTCTACTGAAATGGCATCAATTCCTATATATAGGATCGGCTATTTATTACTAATATATTTACTATTAATAATAATATCACTTACTATAAAATATAAAAATTTAAGTATAGAAATAATTGAAGATTTAGATAATAAAAATAAATACATAATAATTGCTAACTTAGCTTTTGGATTAATTACTTTACTAGTTCAAGCAATTATAACATTCTATTATACTGACAAATTGCCTGTTATAATTACATTTTTAAGTTTTCTATCTCTTCTTGCATATTTCTGCATAAGTATATATAGTTTTACCAGAATAATGAAACTTACTTTAACTACTAGAAAACTTCAAAGTGCAGAAGAATATAACAATACATTACGTATATTGCACGATAATGTTAGAGGATTTAAACATGATTTTGATAACATAGTAACAACAATTGGTGGCTTTATTAGGACAAATGATATGGAAGGTTTGAAACAATATTACTTGCAACTTGAAGATGATTGTCAGAGAGTTAATAATTTGTACATTTTAAATCCAGAAGTAGTTAATAATGATGGAATATATAATTTACTAACTAAAAAATATTATGAGGCTGACTCAAAAGACATTAAAGTTAATATCACATTTTTACTGGATTTATCTAAACTTAACATGAAAATATATGAATTTGCAAGAATATTAGGTATTTTACTTGATAACGCAATTGAAGCTAGTTCAGAATGTGAAGAAAAATTAATTAATCTAACATTTAGAGAAGATTCTAGAAATTCTAGACAATTAATTATAGTTGAAAATACATATAAAAATAAAGATGTAGATACAGAAAAAATATTTGAAAAAGGCGTTTCTGAAAAAGAAGAACATAGCGGATTAGGATTATGGGAAGTTCGTAAAATAGTTAAGAAAAATAAAAATATTAACTTATTTACTACAAAAAATGAAAAATTCTTCGTTCAACAATTAGAAATATATTATTAAAATCCAACATTTTAGTTGGATTTTTTTATCTACACATATAAAAAACAGCTTTTACTAAGCTGTTTTACATTGGATTGCTAACAATATAACTTTTAAAAAGTTACATACATTGGTAAAAATAATTTTACGTCCTATTTTTACCAATGCTTTTTTTACTAATCTTTTTTAATCATAGAAGCTGGCATTTTTGGTTGATGCCATACCCACAAAATTGCACATGCTGTATTTGTTGCTTTTGAATATTTTTCTGCTACTTTTGCCAAGAATTTAAACATTGTAATTCCCCCTCTTTGGTAAAATTATATAACACAAAATATCACCGGTATATATTTTGTATTTACTAAATTGATTGTGCTGAAGTATCACCGTATACTTCATATCCATATTTACTTTTAGTTAATCTATATACAAATTTAGTAATTGTTATTGTTTGAATAAAATTAGCTAATATCAATATATTTGATATTACATTATTTTGTATTATGCAGGCTGCTATTAATCCAAGTGAAAATGTAATATATGAAACTATTTGTTTTTTTCTTCTATCTTTTTTAGCTAATATTGGAACTGCTTCTGTATCTGCAGGTGCATACAATTTAATCATTATCATTCCAAATATCCATACGCACCCAATTACTATATATTTTATTATTCCTTCTAATACAAAATATTGTGAAACAAATGGAATTGCACAATAAAATAATGTAGTAAATATAATACAACCTATATGTGTTTTTAAATGTACTCCTCCTGATGCTCCTCTATATGGAAATAAAACAACAAATGTAAATAGTGCTAATGGAAATATTCCCAATATAGCTGCTACACCTAACATTATGAATATTTTTGGTATTTCTCCAACTATATTTTGTAATCCATAATTTATAACTTCTGCCTTTTCATCGTCTATTTCTGGCATCTCTTTTCTTATTTTATTGGTTAGAAACATACAGATTTTATCTATCATCTTCTCACCTCGCTTCACAAGCTAAGAAAATTTTAGCATGATTATTCCTCTTTTTTATTTTTATTTTATAAATACGTAATTTTATTTTATAAAATTTGAATTGTAAGAATTTCATGAATTTTTTTTTATATAAAATGAAAATTTTTTAAATTATATAAATTTAATTAAATTTTTGTTTAAAACTCTTTACACTATGAATTTAAAGTTATATAATAGCAACGCATTAATTTTATGTTAATTAGAATTAAATAAAAAATTAATTATAAGGAGTTTTTAAAATTATGAAATTACTATATTTAGATGAAAGTGGTAGTACCGGTATAGATTTAGAAAATAAAATGCAACCTTTTTTTGTACTTGCAGGTATTTGTGTTGATGTAAAAAATTGGCATACTACTAATGACTATTTTGAACAGGAAAAAATAAAAATATATAAAGATTTAAAAAGCATAGAAATCCACACCAATGAACTATTTAATTCAAATCCAAAATCATTCTTTTACAAAAATTACTGGAAAGATAATCTTATAATACTTGAAAAATTAGTTGATTTAATATGTTTATTAAATATTCAAATTACAAGTACTGTTATATATAAAAAGCAATATAAAAAGCACTTTGGTAATAATATTATTGTAGACCCATATTTATATGCATTTGCAATTCTATACAATACTTTTAATCAATCATTAGCAAAAATTAACGATTATGGAATTATGTTTTGTGATGAGTTGCAAAAAATGCAAAAAAGTTTAGAAGTTCTGTATCCAAAACTAAAAATAGAAAATAGGAACATTATAGAAAAAACTTTTTATTTGAATTCTAAAAAGAATAATTTTATACAAATCGCAGATATATGTTCTTTTTACATTAATAAATATCATTGTATTATTAAAAACAATTCTACTATGGACTCTTTCAAAAAAGAACATTGTTTAAGAATGTATGAAAAACTCTCTAAAAAGTTTGGAAATATTAAAAATAATATAAATTTAAATGACTTTGATAATTACTTTGAAATGTAATGTACATATAAAATGAGCAAGGAGTGGTTTTTGAAAACCTTTTAGACTCCTGCCGAGGAATCTACTACTCCCTGCTAAGTTAAATATATATTAACATAAAATATTTAACTTGTCAAATTCATTTGACATTATTATTTTATATTAATTCATAAAAAATATTCATTAAATTATAAATTATAAAAAAATGGTAGCGAAGATGTGATTCGAACACATGACCCTTCGGGTATGAACCGAATGCTCTAGCCAACTGAGCTACTTCGCCATATATTATTAAAATCAAATGACAATACTTATTATATAGGTAGTTTTGCCATTTGTCAAGATAAAAATACAAGAAATTTGAATTTCTTGTATTTTTTATACAATTCAACCTAAATAAAACTATTAAATATAGATATAGATTTATCTTTCTAATTCTTCATCAGCATTTTCTCTTTCTTCATTACTTCTATTTACATTTTTCATTTCTATTTTAGCTGTTTTTGCTTTTGGAGCTTTTTTCACTTTTAAGTTTTTAGGCTCAATTCCATATCTATCTTCTAACGCACTTATTCTTTTTGAAGATTTTTTTAATTCTTCAAAATCTTTTTCTGTTACATCAATAACTTTTGTATCAATTTTTTCAATAGGCTTTATATCATTTTCATTTATATCTGAATCGGCTTTCCAAAAACTTTTTATTACATCTAGCCAAGCAAATTTTCTAGCTGTTCCTGCACTACTCATACTATTACCTAAAGCATAATTAATACTTTAAGTTTTCACCTCTCTTTTTTATATTTATAAATACATTACTATTTTATCATATAAAAATAAAAAAATCAAGCATCAGATGTTTTAAGTTTCGGTATTTTTTGAAAAATTCACGAAATGTTATCCACATAATTATGAAATTTTTGTGAAAATAAAGAA
>CALXFF010000049.1 GCA_944387525.1 uncultured Clostridia bacterium
TTGCTACTTGTATCTGTTTTATATATAAAGCCATTTAAATTTATTCCATCAGTTGCTAAAAAATCTATTCTTTCCATTTATTCTCATTTCCCCCTAAGCACAAAAATTATAATTATTTTTCAATGGAGTAAATCTGTAAGCCGGGTTCTGTCATTAAAAATAGTCATTTATCTAGGATAGATATCACTATCTATCTCAAGCCACACAAATCAAGAAGTCGCCGAGCAGGCTTAATCTTCTTTGCAAGGTGTTGCTCCAGATGGGGTTTACACTGACCTATTATGTCACCATAATAGCGGTGAGCTCTTACCTCGCCTTTTCACCCTTACCTCTTCAAAATAAACTAAAGGGGCGGTTATTTTCTGTTGCACTTTCCTTAAGGTCACCCTCACTAGACGTTATCTAGCATCTTTGCTCTATGGAGCCCGGACTTTCCTCTCGTAATTCCTTTCGGAATTTACCAGCGACTATTCAATTTACTCTTTTCATATTATATCATATACTATTTAATTCTTCTAGTAAATTTTTGTATTTTATTAAAAAAACTGATAAATCTTGTAATTTTACAGCATTTTGCATCTCATTTATTAATATATATCCTTTATTTATTTCATATTGATTATCAATTCCATTGCTTGCATTTGTTAATAACTCTGCATAGATGGATGTTGCATTATTTACATCATTTGATATTTCATCCCATTTTCCTGCATCTAATTTAGAATATGCCTTAAAAATATTTTCTTTGATTCTAACTACTATTTTATATGTTTCGTTTCCCTGTAAATTTTGAGTTATGTTTGACAAATTTGTATATAGATTTGATAGTTCTGCTAATGTTGTTTCTTTGTTTTCATCTTTTACTGCTACTGAAAGATTGTCTATTTGTTGATTAAATGATAAAATATTGTCTTGATTCGCTCCAATTTGATAAAAATCTAATGTTATCGTTGCAACTGATGTATAAAGATTTTCTATCTCTCCTTTTACATAGTCCCAGTTGATATCTTCTTTATTTGTCAAAACTCCACTTAATTGTAATTCAAATTTTTTATTGTCTTGGTCACTATTTGAACTACTATTAGAATTATTGCTACTATCTGACTGTTCGCCTGAAGAAGTTCCTCCTTCTCCACCTCCTGAGCCACTTTCTGATGAACTTTCATCATTTGACTGTCCACTTGATTGCCCATTTGACTGACTACTACTGCTGTCTTTTGATATTTCTCCTATTGCAATACTATAGTTTCTAGATTCTATTTTATTCATTTCATTAAATAGCTGTACTAATTTTGATTCTACATATTTAATTTCAGAAAATACTTTTTCTTGCTGATTATTTTCTTCGCCTTTATTTGCATTTGAATAAATAACAAATCCTAAAATTGCTATTATAACTATTAAAATTATATATCCCAATCTTTTTAAATTTTTCAAAACCAAACCTCCAAATTTTATTATATTTTTTATTATTTGCGATTTCTTTGCAATTTATTCCCTGTATAAATTTAATTTTATTTTTTATACTAATATTAAAGGATTTGTTTATTAGATTTATTTTAATTAAATCAATTTTATTAAAAATTAATTTTGTTTTTAAAAAGAGGTTTGTTATGTCTGCACGAATTTGTTTATATACTGAAAAAAAAGGTGAATTAGGAAAGTTTTTGAGTAAATTTTATAATACTACTTTTCATTTATATGATGATTTAAAGTGGGAAAAAATGTACCAAAATCCTGTTGAATTAGCAGAAATTATTGGTACATTTATTGATAATTCTGATGATTATGAAATTAATATGTGGATATGTTTAGACAAGAATGTTTTTATTCACGTTAGTCCTCACAATGGTGATGAGATTATTAAATATTTATATGAAAGATTTCCTTATTAGGGACATGCCAAAATGTGCAAAAATTGCTCAAAAATGCCAGACCTATTTTTGATAATAGTTACTTTTTAATTAAGGTCTGGCATTTTTGAGCAATTTTTGCACATTTTGGCATGTCCCCAATTCTCACTTTTCAATTATAATTGTTACTGGTCCATCATTTAAAAGCGAAACCTTCATATCTGCACCAAAAATACCCTTTTGGACTTTGATATTATACTTTTCTTCACATTGCTTACAAAAATATTCATATAATTCTTCTGCTTTGTCTGGTTTTGCTGCATTTATAAATGATGGTCTATTTCCTCCGTGTACAATCTGCATATAGTGTAAATTGAGAAACTATTAATAATTCTCCATTTACATCTTTTAAACTTAGGTTCATTTTGTCATTTTCGTCTGTAAATACTCTTAATTGGCAAAGTTTTTTTACTAGATAATCTGCTTGTTCTTCTGTGTCATCATGTGTTACACCTAATAAAACCAAAAAACCTTTTTCGATTTTACCAACTGTTTTTCCTTCTACATCTACTTCTGCGTTTTTTACTCTTTGTATCACTATTTTCATTTTAAGTTTATTTCCCTTCTAAGTCTTTCTATGTTTTTTCCTTTATTAATTAAACCTAATTAAGTTAGAAAAAATTAATTATTTTCATCGTCGTCATCATTTTCTATATTAGATTCAACTTGAATAGTTTTTTCTAAATTGTTACAAGCACTTGATTCATCTTTCAAGTCAGATGATGTTTCTGCACTTTCTTCATTTTCAACATTATTATTTTTGTTTTTTTCTACATCTTCTATATTTATTTGATTATCTATTAGGTCATCATCCTCTACTTCTGTAGTTTCTACATCCTCTAAAATTTCTACTTCTTTTACTTCTGTTTCTTCTTGTTTTGCACCACAGCTTGGGCAAAATTTTGCGTCTTTTTCAATTTCTTTAAAACATTTAGGACATTGTTTTTTATCTTTTAGTTCTAAACATTGTTTTAATAAACTTTCTATTTCATCTGACAATACATCTATTTTTGTACATTCTTCTTCTAAATCATTTTTCATTGAAATTTCTTCTTTTTTTACATGTTTTTCATATACTTTTTTACCGATTTCTTCATATATATCATTTATTTGTGACCTAAGTTCTCCTATTTTGAATTTCATTTTCGTTTCTTTTGCTATTTTTCCTGTTTTATCAGCAGTTATCTTATATGCTTCTGAAGCCTTTTTCCCTAATTTATCAAAAAATTCCATTGCATTTTCCTCTCTTTCTAGTTTATATTTTTATATTAATTACACTTATTTTTATTATCTTATTTTTTCAAATTTTTATTCATTAATTTTTTATTATGTTCTATTGATTGGAAAAGAATTAAATTTCGCTTTTTTTCTTCCTTGTCATAAGCTCTTTAACCGCTTGTCTAGGATCTAAGTTCTCATATAAAACTTTATAAACAGTTTCAACTATTGGCATATATACATTATTTCTCTTTCCAAGCTCATATGCAACTTCAATATTATCAATACTTTCAATTACCATACCAACTTCTTTTTTAGTCTCTTCAAGTGTTTTTCCTTGTCCAATTAATTTTCCTGCTTTTCTATTTCTACTATGTTCACTAAGACATGTAACTATTAAATCTCCTAATCCACTTAGACCATAGAATGTTTCTTTTTCTCCACCTAATGCAACTCCTAATCTAGTTAATTCTCCTAAACCTCTGGTAATTAATGCTGCAAAAGTATTATCACCTAAACCAATACCAGCTGCAACTCCTGCACAGAATGCTATGATATTTTTTAAAGCTCCTCCTAGTTCTACTCCTTTAATATCATTTGAAGTATATATTCTCATTTCCGCACACATAAAAGTATTTTGTATCATATCTAAAATTTCTTTATGTTTTGAAGCAATTACTAAAACTGTTGGAATAGCTATTGAAACTTCTTCAGCATGGCTTGGTCCAGATAACGCGCCTACCTTTGCTGTTGGTAATTCATCTAAAATTACCTCATCAAGTGTTTTTAAAGTTTCTTTTTCAAATCCTTTTGAACAAATAATTACTGGTTTATCTCCTACATATTGTTTGTATTGTTTAAAAGTATCTCTTGTAAATTTTGATGGTGTAACATGTAAAATAAACTCTGTATCTTGTATTACTTCTTCAAAATCATTTGAACATATTATATTATCTGGTATTACTACTTTTGGCAAGAATTTACACTTTTTTTCTTCATTTATTAATCTTTTTTCCTCTTCATCATAAGACCATATTTTTATTTCATTTCCACATCTGGCTAAATGGCAAGCTAATGCTACGCCCCAGCTTCCACTTCCTATTATCGCTATTTTTTTCACTTTCATTCAATCCTTGTTTTATGTATTTAGGTTTTTATGGTTTTGCCTATAAACCCCTTTAATTTAATTTTGTTTTTTCTGTTTTAGATATGAAAAAACTCCTAATATTATTACTATTAATAATATTATAAATAACATTATTGTACCAAATGAAAACACTTTTCTATCTGGTTGTTTTACTATATCTGCATCATAATCATATTCTATTTCACATATTCCATTATTTAACTTAAAGTTTTCTATATTTGCTATAAAATCTTTAGTTTCATTTTTTATCCTATATCTCATGTCTAAATCAAAATAGTCTGATAAAATATCAAAAGAGTAGATATCATTATCATTTTTGTCTAATAAAATCTGTACATATTCAATTCCATCTTCTTCATATGTGTCATCTAATATATTTAATCCATTTACATCAATACTTGGTATATTATTTTCTTTTAATGTATTTGCACCTTGATATTCTATATCTAAATTATCATGTTCAATTGCAAATTCTATATATTCTTTAGGTAAAAGCAAATATATATCAACATTATCATTTTCTTCATTGTTTTTTATTTCGAATTGTAATTCGAAAAATTCACTATTTGATGAATTTGCTTGTACATTTGTTGCATTAAATATTACCATTAATAAACTCATTATAAATACTAATAATAAAAAAAACACTTTATTTTTCATTTGTTTTCCTCCATTTTTATTTTTTGAAACTCAATTTATTTTCTGTTCCATTCAATATCCTTTTTATATTACTTCTGTGATTAAATAATACTATTACTGCCATAATAATGCTATATACTAGATATGTACTTCCTGGTTTTCCTTCTGTTAATACAGTATAATGGTCATTTATAAATAAAGTTAAAACTGGAAAAAGTACGGCTGCTGCACATGAACCTAATGATACCATTCTAGTTAAAGCCATTAAAACTAATGCAAATACTAAACAAATAAGTCCTATTTGCCAGTTACTCATTAATAAAATTCCTAAAGATGTTGCAACACCTTTTCCACCTTTGAATTGGAAAAATATTGGAAATGTATGGCCTAAAACCACTGCGACTCCTGCAATTTGTAGTAATAATTCTTTGTTAGAATCTTGTATAATATTACCTACTATTATTGCTATTACAATTGCAACTACTCCTTTTAGGACATCACAAACTAAAGTTAATGCCGCAGCTTTTTTTCCAACACTACGAAGCATATTTGTGCTTCCTGCGTTTCCACTTCCTTTTTCTCTTACATCAAATCCCGCAAATTTTTTGCTAAAAATTACTGAAAAATTAACACTTCCTATTAGGTAAGCTATAATTGCCATAATTACATAAACTATCATAATTTTTCCTCCCTTTTTTCTCTTACTATGATTCTTACTGGTGTTCCCTCAAGTCCAAATTCTTTTCTTATTTGATTTACTAAATATCTTTCATATGAAAAATGGAATAGTTCTTTGCTATTTACGAATATTACAAATGTTGGTGGTTTTGTTGAAGCCTGTGTACCATAAAATATTTTTAATCTCTTTCCTTTATCTGTTGGTGGTTGCACTATTGCTATTGCTTCGTTTATAACCTGATTTAATACTGATGTTGATATTCTCATAGCATTTTGTTCTGCTACATAATTTATTAAATCAAATAATTTGTTTACTCTTTGTCCTGTTTTTGCAGATACAAATATTATTGGTGCATATGATAAATATTTTAGTTGGTCGTAAATTTTCTGTTTGTATTTTTCTAAAGTTCCTGTTTCCTTTTCAAATGCATCCCATTTATTTACAACTATAATAACACCTTTTCCTGCTTCATGTGCTTCTCCTGCAATTTTTGCATCTTGGTCTGTAACTCCTTCTAATGCATCTATCATCATTAAACATACATCTGCTCTTTCAATTGCTAAAAGGGTTCTCATTATACTAAACTTTTCAATAGATTCTTTTACTTTACTTTTTCTCCTAATTCCAGCTGTGTCTATTAATACATATTTTCCTTTTTCATTTTCAAATTCAGTATCTATTGCATCTCTAGTTGTTCCTGCAATATCACTTACAATCGCTCTATTTTCTCCTAAAATCTTATTAATTAAAGATGATTTTCCTACATTTGGTTTTCCTATGACTGCAACTTTTATTGAATCATCTTCATCTTCGCCTTGTTCTTTAGGTGGTAATTTATCATAGATTTCATCTAATACATCACCTATACCTAATGCATTTGCAGCTGATATTGGGAATGGGTATCCTATTCCTAGATTATAAAATTCATATATCTCTTCTTTGTCTTTATCAAAATTATCAGCTTTGTTACATACTAATACAATTGGTTTTCCAGATTTCTTTAGCATTAATGATATTTCTCTATCTGCTGCTGTTACCCCTTGTTTAATATCTGTTAGGAATATAATAACATCTGCCATTGCAATTGCTAAATTTGCTTGCTCTCTCATTTGAGATAAAATTATATCTTCTGAATCTGGCTCAATTCCACCTGTATCAACTAGTGTAAATGTTCTTCCTCTCCAATTTGTTTCTGCATATATTCTATCTCTTGTAACACCTGGTGTATCTTGAACTATTGATATTCTACTTCCAGCTAAATAATTAAAAAATGTTGATTTACCTACATTTGGTTTTCCTATTATCGCTACTATTGGTTTTGCCATTTTTTCTCTATTTCGGATACTTCCCAATGTCCTTTTAAGGACATTTCTTTTTGGACATTTTTGTCCATTCTGGGACACATCTCCTTTCTCCTTTCATTTATTCTCTATGTTAGAATTATATATTATCTTTTTGAAAAAAACAACATTTTTGTGAATTTTCTCGAAAAGAATTAGTACATAGCAGAATACGAACTATTTCTTTAAAGAAAAATACCTCTTTGATATATATTTTTATTATATCAAAAAGGTAAAAAAATTCACACACTAATCTTGACAAGCTCCCAATTATTGGTATATTTTAATTTATCATTTTTAGCGTTCAGCAAGACCTAATATAAAGCTGGACGAAAGCCAACATGATCGAAGCCCTCAAAGCGGTTACTGTAAAGGCGGCTAGAAGCTGGACGGCCAGAACCATTACTGTAGCAACAGCCTCCCCTATCGACACATGGACTGCCGGTGTTAGTGTTCTTTTCTAATGTCCATTCCCATACATTTCCTGCCAAATCATATATATTCATTTTACTATTTCTTTCTGTTGCTCCTGTTGACAATAGCACTCCATTTCCATCTGAACTATATGAAGGCTTAGTATAATTTGCTGGTATATCATCCCATTCTCCTAAACTCCAATTACTACATATCGCATATTTATTTCCTTGTGCTACTGGAAAAGTTGAATCAGCATAATTTCCCCAATTTTTTGAATCAGTAGCTAAATCATCAAATGTTAATCCGCCACTTGTTTCCAAATATGTTAACACTAAATCCCATTGTATTCCAAACATCAATGTACTTGTCTTTCCTCCTGTTGCTAATCCTTCTACTAAATCCTCTGCTTGACTACATGTTACATAATTATATGGGTATGCTCCTTGTTGAATTACTGCTTGTCTTGTATTATCATTTGAAGTTACTGGCTCATCAAATGAACCAACTTCATATTTTCCTATATAAAATCCTCCATATGTTTTTATACTTTGCAACATAGCACTATATT
>CALXFF010000050.1 GCA_944387525.1 uncultured Clostridia bacterium
TATAAAATTAGGTTTCCCATAGTCTTTTACTGAAAATTTATTAGAAATATCAATAGTTTTTGAGGATTTCTTCCCCAGCTTTTCCCCAATTCTACATAATAATGTCATTTTCAAGCATTATCGTAAACTAATTGGCGAATATAAAAAATCGCTACAACTTAGATAGCTGTAACGATATAAGTTTGGTTGCAGGGGTAAGACTCGAACTTACGACCTTCGGGTTATGAGAATTTAACACCCTTATATCCATATTTTATTTTATATATTGTTTTTATTCTATTCACAAGTACTAATAAACATTTTTCTTTTTATTTAATGTTGGCAACTTTCATACAAAATTTTTTCGTAATATAAAAAATCAAATCAAGTAAATATAATATTTGTATATATCTTTTATTGTTTACAAAATCATCTCTTTACTTTATAATTTATATAAAAAATAAAGGAGATAAATATTTTGGAAAAACGAGATTTATATGATAAAGATAAAAACCTAACAGGCAAAACAATATACAAAAATTTTCCTATCCCTAAAGGATATTACATTTTAGTTGTTTTAATATTTATACAAAATTCAGAAGGAAAATTTTTAATTCAAAAACGAAGCAAATTAAAAAACGGAAAATTTGCTACCACAGGAGGTCATCCTAAAGCTGGTGAAACTAGTATTGAAGGTGCTATAACAGAAGTAAAAGAAGAAATCGGATTAGATATTAGTAAGCAAGACATGAAGTTATTTTTTTCTGGAAGATCTGACACTGCAAAAGTTTTTTGTGATGATTATTATATTAAAATGGATGTTCCTGATATTGAAAACTTGAAGTTACAAAAATCTGAAGTTGATTCAGTATATTGGTTTTCTGCTGATGAAATCAAAAAATTAATGCAGGAAGGAAAATTCTTTGCAAGTCATTTTGACGATTTTGAAATCTTGTTAGAGTGGCTAAAAAGCAATAAAAACTGATAGCGATAAAAAATATAGGAGGTAATCTTATGATAGGTAATCCTGTCAACTATGACAAAAAATCCAAAGAAAACTTTCCAATATTTCCAGCTAACCTAGACTTAGAACTAAAAAGATATTTAAATTTAGTACCTGGAAAAGAAGTATTAGATTTAGGAATTGGACAAGGTCGAAATTCTATTCCTCTAGCCAAATTAGGTTTCAATGTAACAGGTGTAGATTATTCAACTAAATGTCTAGAAGTCTGTAAAAATACTTGCAATAAATTAAATTTGGTACAAAGTGACATTAGAACATTTGATATAGAAAAAGATAAGTACGACATAATTCTCTCTGGATATGTATTACATTTTTTACACAAAAATGATAGCCACCAACTTATAAAAAACATCAAAAATAATATTAAAAACAATGGTATAGTTTATATTTCTGTATTTTCATTAGAGGATCCTAGATTTATTAAACACTCTACATCTTCTAATTTTGAAATACTTGATAATAATATTCTACACAATAAAATTGATGATACATATGTTAGTTTCTTTTCAAAAGAAGAGATTCTAAGTTTATTTAGCGATTTTAAAACACTTCTTATATCTGACTCATACTGCTTAGAACAAAAAAGACAAACTCCTCAATATGCTGGTGTTATAAAATATATTGGTCAGAAACTATAAAATCTTCCCTTTCTCCCTTAAAAATATTGTAAATTTTTCACAATTAATATATAATTTTATCGAAAGGGGAGAAAGTTGAAAAATAATTACAATTTTGGCTATGTCAAACTTCATTTTAAATTTAATCAACGTACAAAAAGTACGCCTCATAAATTTAAAATTTGTTTTCCTTGCCAAAATTTAATTCTTTTCCAACTAAATCAGCTCCTTGAGAAAGGAATGATATCATAATGAATGAATTAAAGAAAAAAAAATAATGGAAAACACTCTACGGAATCAAGCAAAAACAAAAAAAGAAATGAAAATATTTCAAATTCAAAACCTGATAACAAATCAGATATAGCTTCAGACGAAAAAACAAACAAAAAAACAAAATCTCTCAACAAAACTGCCAAAATAGTAGTAATAGCAGTCGTTGTTGTTCTAATTTTAGCAATTCTAGCAATTGTTTTATTCAATATATTTAGTAAAAAAGTAAAAGACCATGTGCAACTTGAGTTGGGCACACAAGAATTAAAAATCCAAGATTTCCTAACAGATGAAAAATATGCAGAAAATGCTGAGTTTGTAACAGATATTAGTCAAATAGATTTAAACAAAGTTGCAACTTATGAAATCACTATAAAATTAAATGACAAAGAATATACATCAATTTTGGATGTCAAAGATACAACTGCTCCACAAGTTAAATTTCAAGATGTTGATGGATATACAGATTATCAAATAAACCCTGAAGATTTTATTGCTGAAAAAACTGATGCAAGTAACATGGCAGTTTCTTTAGGTAATGAAGTCACAATTACTGGTTTTGGTGAATATCATCCTTTAATTATTGTAAAAGACGAATATGGAAACGAGACAAGCCAAGAATGTTTATTAAATATTTCATATATTAGATCTAAATTCACTTTAGAGTATGGAAATAAACTAACTAAAGAAGATTTATTATTCAATGTTGATGAGTATCAAGATACTGTAAATCAACAAGATATAGATGCAATTAATTCATATGATGTTGGCGAATATGATTTGAAATCTGTTTATGACGGGCAAGAGAAAGTAACTAAGATTACTATTCAAGATACAATTGCTCCTGAATTAGTTTTGAAAGATGTTACTCTTTATACTGAACAGACTATTACAGATACAAATCAATTTGTAGAAAAAGCTGAAGATTTAGCAGGTGTTACTTTAAATATTTTAACTGAAATTGATTATTCTATTGTTGGTGACCAAGAAGTAACTATTGAAGCAGTTGATGGTCATGGTAATAAAACTTCACAAACTGCAAAATTGACAATTAAGGAAGATACTGAAGGTCCTGTATTTTCAGGTATTTCTGATTTGAAGGTTACTAAAGGCGATACTGCTGATTATAAAAAAGGTGTTACTGCAAAAGATGGTAAAGATGGTAATGTAGAGTTTACTGTTGATAGTAGTAGTGTTAAGTTAGATACTGCTGGTACTTATTATGCTACTTATACAGCAACTGATAAAGCTGGAAATACAACTACTTCAAAAAGAAAGATAATCGTTTCTGAAAAATCTACTGCCTCTAGCTCATCAACTAGCTCTTCAAGTTCTGGTGATGTATATGCAAAGGCTGATGAATTTATTGCAAAAGCTACTTCAGGTGTTTCAGGAACTGCTAATAAGATACTCGCTATTAAAAATTATTTGAGAAATAATATAAAATATAGTCATAGATATAATGCAAGTAATACAGGAAGTGTAAATGCTGCTGCAATGAAGGCTTTTACAGCATATGAAGGTGATTGTTATATCCACGCTGCTGCAGCTCAAGTAATGTTCACAAGGCTTGGTGTTCAAAGTATTATTGTAAATGCTTTGGATTATACTCATTATTGGAATATGGTATATATAAATGGTGGCTGGAAGCATGTTGACCCTACTCCAGGTTGGGCTTATGCTGATGTTGGATTTATGAATGATGCTAAGAGATTGGAAACTCTTAGAAGAATTAGTGGTTATGAGTATAGAGATTGGGATAGAAGCAAATTTCCAGTAGCTAATTAAACTTTGTGTTACAATTCATTGCTATTTTTATAATTTCTATATTATTTTAATTGCTATGAATTGTAAAAATGTTGTAGTAAAAATTTTTGAAATAAAAGGAGTAATTTATGAGTTTAGTATCAGGTGCATTTATTGGAATTATGATTATTACAGCAATTTTGTATTACTTATCACCTAAGAAATTCAAACCTTATGTTTTATTGATAATAAGTATATTAGTTTATTCAAGTTTAGGTGTTAAAAGTTTAGTTTATATTGTTATAAGTACAATTACAACATATGTTGCTGGATTATTGTTTGAAAAGAACAAACACAAAAAATTAATTTTAGTAGTTACTTTAGTAATAAATTTAGGCATTTTAGTAGTTATAAAAAGTGAACTTGTAAAAAATATTATTGTACCTCTTGGAGTTTCTTATTATACTTTCCAAGTTGTGTCATATTTAATTGATGTATATAGAAATAAATATAAACCTGAAAGAAATATCGCAAAATATTTCTTATATACAATGTATTTCCCTTATCTATTTATAGGTCCTATTAATAGATATGATGATATTTCAAAAACTTTATTTGAAACTGATAAGAAGTTTAATCCTCAATCTGCCTATAATGGTATTTTGAGGATTGGATGGGGATTTTTTAAGAAATTAATTATTTCTAATAGGATTAATGTTTTGATTTCTGTAATCACTCAAAATCCTTCTGAATATAATGGTGCTTTTGCTCTTTTTGCAATGCTTTTATATTCAATCCAATTATATGCTGATTTTAGTGGTGGAATAGATATTGTATTAGGATTTTCAAAGGTTCTACAAATTAACTTGAAAGAGAATTTTGATAATCCATATGTATCTCAAAATATCCAAGAATTTTGGAGAAGATGGCATATTTCTTTAAGTTCTTGGTTCAGGGATTATGTGTATATTCCTTTAGGTGGTAACAGATGTAGCAAATTAAGAAATTATTTTAATACCCTTGTAGTTTTCTTATTATCAGGACTTTGGCATGGTGTAAATTATATTTTATGGGGATTATTCCATGGAATTTTCTTAATTATAGGGAAGTTCATCAAGGTTAAAAATAAGTACGTAAATATCACTGTTACGTTTTTTGTAGTTTCATTTTTATGGTCATTCTTTATTTGGCCAACTGCTATACAATCTTTACAAATGATTGGCTCTGTATTTACTACTTTTAACTATCAAGAATTGTTTAGCAATATCCTTAATTTAGGATTAAACTTAGCAAATTATATTGTGTTAATTATTGCTGTTATATTATTAATCACATATGATTTGAAAAGGGAGAAAATTAATTCTAAAATTAAGAATTTGTCAACAGAGCGTAAATTGATTATTTTTGCAGTTTTAGTCTGGATAGTACTTATTTTTGGAATGTATGGTATTGGATTTAATGCAAGTGATTTTATTTATAATAAATTTTAAAATTTTTGAAAAGGAATGTTTTAGTATATGAAGAAATTTTTGAAAATATTAGTTATACTTATATTGATTGCCATTGTCTTTTATTTAACAAATAAATTACTGATGCCAAAATATATGGATAGTTTAGTTGAAGGAAGTATGATAAGCCAATATTATGATGAGGAAAAAAATCACGAAGTTATTTTCATTGGGGACTGTGAAGTATATGCAAACTTTTCACCAATGGTAATATATGAAGAAACCGGAATCACATCATATGTTAGGGGGTCATCTCAACAACTTTTATGGCAGTCATATTACATTTTAGAAGAAACTTTGAAATATGAAAAGCCAAAGGTTGTAGTGTTTAATGTAAATGCTATGAGGTATGATAAGCCTGTTAGTGAAGCATATAACAGATTGACTTTGGATAAAATGAAATGGTCTAAACAGAAATATGAGATGATAAAGGCTTCTATGACAGATGAAGAAAATATGGCATCATATATTTTCCCAATATTAAGGTATCATTCAAGGTTTGACCAATTGACAAAAGAGGATTTTGAATATTTGTTCAAAGAGAAAAAGAATACATATAATGGATTTTTAATTAATAAAAATGTTAAACCTGTTGAGTCTTTACCAACTAAGAGAAGATTGTCTAATTATCAATTTTCAGATATTACTTATAGTTATTTGGATAAAATGACTGCATTGTGTAAAGAAAATGGTATAGAGCTTGTTCTTATTAAAGCTCCTAGTGTTTATCCTTTCTGGTATGATGAGTATGACGCTCAGATTGAGGATTATGCAAATAGAAATGGGTTGAAATTTATTAATTTTCTTGACAATGTTGAAGAAATTGGTATAGACTATACGCAAGATACTTATGATAGCGGATTACATTTGAATTTGTATGGTGCAACAAAGTTAAGTAAGTATTTTGCAAAGATTTTGCAAGAGGATTTTGATTTGACTGATTATAGAAATGATGAGGCTGTAAATAGTGTTTATCAAGAAAGATTGAAAGAGTATCATGAAGAAACTGGTTTATAGTTTTTATTAAGTTTTTAAGTTTAATTTTTTATATTTTATTAGAAGAAAGGGGTTTTTATAGTATGAAAAAGTTTGGAATTGTTCTAGCAGTTATTGTTGTTATCGCTTTAGTTGTAGTTGGTGTTGTTTTTCTAAATAGACCATCAACAGAACCTACTGCAGTTGTTGAGGATAATATGGATGCATCTCAAGAAGCTGAAAATACTGAGGATGTTTATGTATTTGATGATAATGGTAAAAAATTGACTTTAGGTACTGAGTATTCTTCTTTGGATTTAGGTGAACCAAATGATTATTATGAAGTTCAAAGTTGTGCTTTTGATGGTATGGATAAGATTTATACTTTTGATAATTATGAAGTTCATACTTATCCAGATAATGGAATAGACAAGGTTTTATCTATTTATTTCTTGAATGACCAAGTTTCTACTACTGAAGGTGTTAAGATTGGTGACAGTCTTTCTTCAATGTTAGCGGTTTATGGTGATGGATATGAGCAATTGGATACTCAATATACTTATTCTAAAGGTCTTACTCAATTGAGATTTATTGTTGAGAATGATGTAATTACTAGTATAGAGTATAATTATAATGTTTAATGTAGTTAAAACTGGTAGATATGCTTATGTAAGTACAAGTGCTTATAGATAAAATATAAAAGATGGATTAGATTCTATTTTTGCTAATCCACCTTTTTCTCCTTTTTAAGGATAATAAATGCGTTTTCTTTAATATATATTATATGACATTTAAAAAAATTAGTCAATACCCAATTTTTCTTTTAATGCCTCTTGTAAAACTTGTGAAAAATTAATATTATTTTTTTCTGATAAATAATTTAACCATTCTGGTATAGTTAGAGTTTTCTTTATTGATTTATTATTAAATTTTTTATGATATTCGTCCATATCAATACTTACAAATGAAATAAACTGATTTTTTTGCAAAGTAATATTTGAAAAATCTAAAGTAGGTTTTGGAAAATTAGTTGTTTCATCCAAATATAAGCCCATAGCATCCTGAGCCATTAAGTAAGCATTTTGAATACTGTCCCCAAAAGTTGAACATCCTTTTAAATCAATAAAGTCAACATTATAATATTTACCATCATAAGTAAATATTGCTGGAAAGACAGTTAATTGATTTTTCATTTTTTACCCCCTAAAAATAATTAGGTTTTGTAAAAAGTTTTTCTGTTAAAACTTCTACATCCCTTGTTTTTTCTATATAAATTATTAAAACTTGATATT
>CALXFF010000051.1 GCA_944387525.1 uncultured Clostridia bacterium
ATGACAATAACTAAATTCATATACACCATCTTCACTTTGAATTGTTATTGTATAACCTCCAGCTCCTCCCCATGAAGTTTTGGTGACCGTGCCATCCATTATAGATATTATTTCCGTTCCTTCTGGTGCTGGAATATCTATACCAGAGTGGCTAGTTGACGCACCAGAAGTTGGAGCATCTCTTTTTCCAAAATGACTGCTTATATATGTATGACCAGGCACTGGCCACCTTGAATCTATATGTTTTTTAAATATGCCTGATAAAAAATCAGCTACACTATCAAAAAAAGTGGTTGTATCTTCTTTTGTATATTCTTTTGCTGTATAATACTTTAATTCTTCTTTAAAATTTGTTTCTTCTTCATTATTTACACCAATATAGAAAATATCTGTAATATAGCAAACAAGTATCATTAAAATAGTAATTAATATAATTGGTATTAAAAACGGCTGAATAGCAACAAATCCTGCTCTTAATATCCTTTTTCCAATTTTTCTTTTTACATATTTTTTAACCATTTCTATCATCCATTTCTATATGTGTTGTCGTTTCATTTGCTATATCTTTCTTATTTCTATATTTACTTCTATTTGCATTTTTGTTTGGCAAAATATTTCTTCCTTCAGCCATATACATACCAGTTTTTGCAAATTCTTTTCCTGCTTTTGTAGCCTTTTTAAATGGTTTATTTCTTTCACTAATTGGATTTACATTGTTAGTATTTTTCTCATTAATTCTGTTTGTATCTTTGGTTTTTATCTCATTTGCTTTAATTGGATTTGTTTTTACAGGTTTTGTTTTTTCTACATTTGTTTGAACTGGATTTGTATTTGTAGGTGTTTCTTTATTTCCAATAACAGATGTCTTATTTAAGAAACTTGCAAGTAATCCAGAAGAATTTCCATTTCCAGTATTTTCTGGATTTTTAAACTGATATGTAAATGCTCTTAGTGTATATGCCATATTAGATGCCATACCAAAACCTCTTTGTGTTATTTCTTCTGATGGAACTCCTGCTATTCTAGATATTAGATTATGAAATACATTAAGCAAAGCTTCTGCCAGAGGTAATATCATTAATGCCCAAATCAAACTTACTGCCCATCCACCTGTAACTGGTAAAAAATTTAGATATACTAAAAATAAAAAAGCATATACAAACTGCATAAAGCAATTTACTAGTATTTCTCCAAACCAAAGTGATGCTCCAATTGCTCTACGATTCATAATCCATAAAGTTGCAACTACTGGCGTAAATATGGTAAAAACTAAAATTGTAAAATGCCTAATCATAAATTTAATATTTAATTTAGCAAAAAGATATGCAAACATGGCAATAACTAATGCTGTTAATATGGCATTTCCTGTTCTTATATTAGATAAAATAGAATTCCCAAGTAAATCATTTAAACTTCCACCATTTGCTTGTAACACCAGTATTTTTACTAAGTTGTTATTTAAATAAAGCATTAATTTTACAAATAATGGTGCTAGGGCAATTGCAACACCTCCAAAAAATAGCCTTAATAGATTGTCTTTTGCTTCATTTCTTTTTTCTACATTAAATCCACCAATGATAATCTTATATGCTAAAACAATTACTGCAATTAAAATTGGTACACCTACAATGGAAGTCATTATTTTGTACCAATTCATGATTTTTAGCCATTGTTCATCTGTAAAAGGTGCTATATCATTATCGGTATTTCCAAAGATAAGTTCATCATATTCTTTAAATCCAACTCCTAGCTCTTCATTAGTTGTTAAACTAAATACACCTTCTGCAATTCCACCAATCATCTTTGCAATTATCTTTTCAAATAAGCCTCCATCATCTGCATCTATGGTATCTTCAATTGTAGTTGTTTCCTTGTTATCTTCTTCATCATCACTAAAAAAACTAGCTTCTACATTTGTTGTTATCGCTAAAAAAACAAGCATAATGACCACTATACTTGTTAAAACCTTTTTTAATTTCAAACACTTCACCACCATTTCTATAACTTAATCATGTCTTTTTCTCTTTCTAACATTTCTATTGATACTGCTGAAACTGTACCTCCTTTATTTAAAAGTGCTTCTCCTGGTTGACATTTAAGTAAAAAATCTCTTGTTCCCTCTGCTAATTTAAAGTGTTCTATAACTTTATCAACCGACATTGGTGATTGTTTCATTAATAGTGTTGTATCACAATTATTTAAAATTGCTCTCCCTTGTGGTGAGCTAATAAGCTCATCAGGACTTTGAGTTGCAATTACAAGGCTTACACCTTTTTTCCTTGCCTTACGAGCTAACACTTCTACAAAATCTGCTGTTTCCTTATATTTTATTATTGTCCATGCCTCATCTATATGTACTGCCTTTCTAGGATACTTTACATTTTTCTTCATATATTTTTCTAATATCCATGTGGTTATTACTAAATTTGCATAGAATTTTGTAACCTCATCTGTAATTTCTGATATATCAAATTCTAGTAGCTGATCATTTGTATTTACGGTGCTTATACAATCAAAAATTCCAAGACTTTTTCCTTTTAAAAAACCTGTTAAGATTTCAGCAAGTTCCTTACTATTTTTCTTTGTTGCTAATATCCTTTGAAAATCAGTTAACGTAGGCATTTTTTTCTTTATTTTATTTAATGTTATTTTTCCATTTACTTCTCCTGCATTTTTTTCATATAGACTGTCTTTATCTTGTGTTATTCCTTTTTCTTTATAGGTTTCAATAACTGCTGATTCAATATCTACTAATTCTTTTGCATTTAAGGTTCTTCCCATATAATTATTCATAATTCCTGCAAGTAAAGCTCTAATTTCAGCTACTTTTCCTAATATATCTACTTTTTCTATTCCATTATCATTTTCCTCCACTTCTATATCAAATAAATTGATACCAGATGGTACTCCTTGTCTTATTTTTATAATTCTTCCAGATAAACTTTCTGTCCTTTTCTTATACTCACCTTCATTATCAAGTATCGCAAGTTGTCTATTTAGAACAACTAAACTTCTTGTGCCTATGACATCCATAGTAACAGATTTTCCTGCACCTGATTCTCCTAATATACAAAGATGAGGATTTGCTAAATCTTTAGAAAATGTATCTAAATAGACAGGTAATCCTGTAAAATAATTTCTTCCAATAACAACACCTTCTGGAGATGATTCTTGGTTAGAATTAGATATTGGAAACATTGTTGCTAAACCATCTGCTGTCATATTTCTTTCAAAGTCTAATATCTTACAAGAATTTAATGGAAGATTTGCTTTTAATCCCTCAAATTGCCTAAAATTTAATGTTCTTAATTTTGCTGACATTTTAGCAAATTCATTTTTTAATAGATTTGTCTTATTATTTAATTCTTCTTGACTTTTTGCATTTATTCTAAATAATATGGTAACAAAAAAAAGCTTGTCCTCACTTGTTTGAACTTGCTTTCTAATCCCTTCGTAATCATAAAGCATCCTTTGCAATGGATGAACTATATTTATATTTCCTTTTGCTTGATATGTTTGAAGTTCAGATTCTAGAACTGTTACTTTTTTCGTTAACTGCCTTATTACCATATCATCTGATACTGTTTCTACTTGAATACTTAAATTAATATCTCCCAGCTGACTAAAAATCCCATCTAACCAGCCAAGCCAAGTTTTTGATGGATAAGTTGCTAAAACAAAAGTCCTTGAATATCTTTCATCTCCTAATATAATTTGGTCCATTTTCTCATTTATACAATCTGGTACTAATATATCAAGAAGTTTAGGAATGTTATCAAATATATCTTTTTCTTTGTTCTTATTTTTCCTTATTTTATGTTTCAAATTTTTAGTTTTTAATGATATTTTCTGTTCCTTTTTCTTTCTTTTCAACATAAAAATCCATTCCTCCATTTCTTACTATACTTTCTATTGATTCTTCAGAATTTTTATTAAATTCTCTATGAAGTAACTCTATAATTCCTACATCTGTTAATAACTTACTTGTGATTTTAATTTTAGATAATTCCACTTTTAGAGTATTAAAATAATATTCTTTTAATTCATTTTTTTCTTCATAAGAACTCAAAATTAAATAATTCTTTCTTACAAATAAGTCTTCTTCTTCCATGATACTTTCTAAATACTCTATTAAAGCCTCTCCATAATCTTTCATCTTTTCATTATTTTGATTTTTTATATTATTTCTAATTTCTTCAATTTTTTTATTTGTATCTACTCTTACAATGGTACTAAAAAATTGCATATTAAAAGATAATGTCTTACTAATTTTAATTAGAGCATTATCTATTAATGTTTGTTCTTCATCATTTAATAATCGATACTCAATACTTCCAAGTTCAATTATTATTGAATATTTCCCATTTGCAAAAATTTCATTATTTTTTATTTTTTCGATTCCCCATATATTTTTTATATCCTTCTTTTGTTTTTTTATAGATTTTTTCGATTGTGGTTTATAGTTATATAATCTATTATTTTTTCTTACTAAAATTACTGTTGCAATGATTACAATAATACTTATAATCATAAAAAAGATTGTAATACCCATATTTTTCTACCTTTCCAATATATAAATTTTTCTTCTAAATACATATTTAAAAATATATATGAAATATTTATCTGCATAAGCTCCTTCAATCTTTGCAAAAGCAAATGTTAAGAATATTCCTGCAATCATGAATACAAATATAAATTTTAAAATAATATCTATTTTTGGTATAAGAAATATTCCTAATGAACTTACTGTAAAGATTAAATATATTGCCTGTCTTAATGATATATAACCTCCAAATACCTTTTCTTCATGGTCATAGTTATATGGTACTTGATACACTTGCATTTTTACCATCCTTTCTTTTATTTAGGCACTTGCTCCTCCACCAATCATTCCACCAGATCCATTTGTTGCAATAGAAAGAACAATTCCACTTATAATTAAAGCAAGTCCTAGTAGCATAAATCCACCAGCAACCCATGCCAAAGCTCCTATACTTTCTGTTCTTTTATTTGGATTTCCTGAATTTGCTATCATCTTTAATGAAATAATTACAATACTTACAAACATAAGGATTGTTCCAATTGGCATTGCTAATTTTACAACTGCTTGTTTAACATTTTCTGTTGCTGTTTCAATTTCAGCTGTATTGATTGTTGCTGCATAAACTCTTGCCTTTAAAATGTTTAAGAAAAATGGTGTTGCTAAAATTGACCATTTTATTTTGTTATATTTTTGTGATAATTTGTTTAATTTCATGCTTATCCTTCCCTCCTAGTTAAAAAATGTAATAATAAATGGGATTAACAATATAAATACTTCTACAATTAAAGATAATATAAAATTTCTTAATCCCATTTTTGTAGCTTTTTCAGACTTTATTTTTGCTCCCACAAACCACACAATTAAACTTACTATAATTAGTATTGCAAGAACAATTACTATAAAGAAAAACCCCTTTTCTAGTAAACCATTCATCATAGTATCTAAATTTTCTGAATTGCTATTTAAGTTATAAGGTTCTATCAATTAAAAACCTCCTTTTTAAGCCAAATTAAAAAGCATAGATTAAATTCTATACTTTTCTTTCTAAATCTTTGATAACACTTGCATTATAGTAATCAAAGAAATTTTTTATTTCTTTTACTGTACCTTTATTTTCTTGTTCTATTTTTTTGCAATTATCATATATATTAATTAGCCTCTCTCTATCAAGTTTTGAAAATAAACTTGTTTTATTACTTACGATTAATTCTTTTAAGCAATATATGATTATCTTTAGCTTTTGGATATTTTCATTTGTAAATATTGAAACAATATCTTTTGTATAATTTAGTTCTAGCCTCTCTAAAATTATGCAAAAATTATTATATTGTTCTTCAGATGAAAATTCATTTTGCAAATTTTCGTCATTATTATTTATTATATAATTAAAGAATCTATCTATCTTATATTTTATATTAGTATCTTTAGCTTTTTTGCTTATAGGGTATTGTTCATTTAGAATATAGGGGTATTGTTTATTCTGCTCATAGGTACAAGCTATATATGTGTTATAACTAATATCTGTAATATAGATTCTTCTTTGAATTATTTGTTTTTTCTCATTTCTAATTAATATTACTTTTATAAAATTTAAACTTTCTAAATGACTTATCCATCTTGATATTGTACCTGGTATAACTCCATATAGGTCTGCAAAATATCTGTTACTTGCAAAACAATATCCTTCTTTTGTTAGTAAACTTGTAATTTCTCCATATAGTAATCTTTCTGGAAATTTTAATTCTTTACAATATCTCACATTTGATGGAATGATTGCATAATATCCTGGCTTATTTTCTTCATTCACATATATTAAATCACCTCCAGTTCCTATTAAAAAAAGCATAGAATATTTCTATACTTTTTAAATATTTTTTATATATGAAAATAAATAGGGTTTGTATGCTCTACAATCCCTATTTATCTATCTTCGCTCTACATTTTTATATTATCTTTTCTCATATATTATAAGTCCTAAACCAAAAATCATACCAGCAATTACAACAGTATCTAGTGATATTTTTCCAAAGCAGAAAAGTCCCCATGTAACTATCTCAAAAACCGCAATAACACAAAATCCCATTTTCTTCTTGTATGATATATTTAATAACTTAAATAACCATACGACTCCTTTCTTTAAATTTTTATTAATATTTAATATAATCTAAGTGTGGTAACTGTGGACTTTTTATTTTTTATATAGCTTTGACTATTCAAAGGAGTTTACTGCCACAGTTTCGTTTTTAATTGTTTATTGGTTGGATAAGCCATAGTTTTAATCTATGAGTTTTTATGTCACGCAAGTTTATGAGAGCGAACACATGTGGAAGGTTGTCACAGTTATTAATATTTTCGAAAGGTGGTAATTTTTATGATTTATGTTGGAATTGATATTGCTAAAAATACTCACTGGGCTTCTGCAATGAACTCAGATGGAGAAATTCTTTTAGAGCCTTTTTCTTTTCAAAATAATAATGAAGGCTTTCAAAAATTTATTTCTAAACTTTCTAGCTTTGACAAACAAAAGATGCTAATTGGTTTAGAATCAACTGCTCATTACGGCGAAAATATCATTTCTTATCTTTTCAACTTAGACTACAAGATTGGGAT
>CALXFF010000052.1 GCA_944387525.1 uncultured Clostridia bacterium
TATTTAGTTATATACATATTTTACCAATTGAGTCGTTTTAATAAAATTATTTTGGCAAAAAACCGAAACTTAAAAATATTAGTCTTTATATTACTTGAAACATTTGACAATGGATATCATGTTTCAACAATTCGGTTATATGTGGCAAAGCATTGATACTAAACTAAAATCGGTATGGTTAAAAGCTATACCGATTTTTTACATATTAAAAACTAAAGAATAACAAATATGCTACCCTCTAGTTTTTCTCCCAACCACTGCAAATCTTCCATCTTCTACATGATACGAACATGTAGATAATGTAATTAGTTGGTCACCAAATTTCGCTGTTTTATCAATATCATATAATGATGCTTTTTTTGCATTTTGTACAAATTCATTGTATTCCGCTTCTGAATTCGCATTTACAAAAAAATAATATCTAAAAACATTTTTCTCTGTTTTATAATAAACTCTTGATTTAAAAACTGAAATAATTTCATATTCTGCATCTTCTTTATTTGTTGTAAAACGAATAATTGGATGTTTTTTGTAAAACTCTTCTTTTTCATACTTTAACAATTCTTGAAACATTGTTCCATTATTTAAATTATGTCCATATATTAGGAGATTACTACTTGGTATTGACCAGTCATAATCTTTGCTTAAAAATATAGAACCATTTTTAGATTTTTGTTTTTTGTAGTTATGAGTCATGTAATATTCATTATCTGTTCCCTGTAATACTGGATAATTTATACTTGTTCCTTCTATTTCAAGCCATCCAACAATATCAGAATTTTCTTCTTGAAGTTTTTGTACTTTCAATGTTCGTTCAGTTTGTTGATTGATTGTTTCTTCTATATTTTCTTGTGTAGTTATATTTGCTTCTTCTGTTGTTTCGTTTGCTTCTTTTACTTGATTTTCATCTATTTCTATTTTGTCTAATAATTGACTTTCTTGTATGGCTTGTTTTTTTAATAAAAAGTAATTTGCAATGTATATAATTGATAAAATAATTAATAAAGCTAATATAGTGTATATTGAATAATATATAATTCTTCTTTTGGTTTTAGAAATCTTTTTCATTATTTTCACCAATATAATAAAAGAATAGACATTTAGCCTATTCTCTTATATCCTTCTTTTTCATGAATAAAATGATCGTTGTTGAGAATAATATTGTACATAATGCAATGCCTAAATAGTTTTCCACACCTGTTTTTGGAGTTTCATCTTTTTGTGGTGTGTTTTGGGTATTTTCAACTTTAGAAATTTTTGCATAAATACTTGTGTCTGTGTCTATTGTTTTACTAAAATCAAATTCAGTTGTATACTGCGCATCTGTATAGAAACCATCTATTTCATATCCTTGTGCTATTGTAATATGAGATTTTAATAAATCTGCTGTAATAGTTTCTCCTTTATCTACTGTTATTCTATTTACGTCATTATTTGCAAATATAGTTACTATAACTTTTTGACTGTCTGCATTAACAGTTACTTTATCTGGTACTGATGTTTCTGAAATTACATTGTCATTTGCATCTGTTAATACTACAGAGTCTTCTGTTAATACAACTTTATTTGTTGTGTTAGCTGTATTAGTTATAGTGAATTCTGTAAGACTACCATTTTCTGCAACTCTGACTACGTTTTCATTTGTATCAGATTTTAATACTCCATTCATTACTAAAGTTGGATTATTTGTTGCAGATGCTCCTTTGTCTATTTCTATACCATTATTTGCACCTGTTCCATTATATCCTAAATGTAGATCTCTTACTTCGATTTTACCACCATTAGCTAGTACTCCTCCATATCTGAATCCTGTAATTGAAACATTATCTAATATTACAGTTGCTCCATCATATGATTGCACACCATATTTTGGTCCATTTTGTAAATTGATATTTTTTAATGTGAGTTTTCCTTCAGCAAATTGTGCTGTAAACATTGTTTGGTTTCCTGATGTTGATGTCCAGTCACTTGAACCTGTAACTGTATATCCATTACCATTGATTGTTAATTCTTTTTGGATTACTATAGGTGCTGTTACTGTTATGTTGTTTTGTAATGTGATTGTTGCTCCTGAATCTGCACTTGATATAGCACTTAGTAAAGAACTTTCATCAGTAATTGGTGTTGCAGCTTGACTTAAGTTTGGACTTATTAACATTAATGCAAAAATTGCAATTAAAAATACTATTAATTTTTTTGTATTTTTCATTATTACACCTCCTCATTCAATTTTATTTTTACCTTTTTTTATAATTTTATTTAATATTCGACAAAATTTTTATTTAAAAATTTTTCCATTAAAAAATGTCGCAGGAGAAACGTCCCCAACGCGACATTAAATTTTTATTATTTTTTCCCATGGTAAATCTTTTTTTCCGAAATGTCCATAGTTTGTTGTTTTAGAATATATTGGTCTTTTTAAATCTAAATATTTTATAATTCCATCTGGTGTTAAATCAAATTTTTCTTTTATTAAATTTACTAGTTCCGCTTCTGATTTTGTGCTTGTACCAAATGTGTTTACACATATTGAAAGTGGTTCTTTCATTCCTATTGCATATGATACTTGTATTTCACATTTTTTTGCATATCCATTTGCAACTATGTTTTTAGCAATATGTCTCATCATATATGCTGCTGACCTATCTACTTTGCTTGGGTCTTTTCCTGAAAATGCTCCTCCACCATGACGTGCATATCCACCATATGTATCTACTATTATTTTTCTTCCTGTTAATCCTGTATCTCCTAAAGGTCCACCTATAACGAATCTTCCTGTTGGATTTACATATATTTTTGTGTTTTCATCTATCATATTTTCTGGTACAGTTGTTTTTATGACTTTTTCTATTATGTCCTGTTTTAAATCTTCTTGTCTTACATCTGCTTCATGTTGTGTTGATATTAATATTGTTTCTATTCTTTTTGGCTTTTCGTCTTCATATTCTACTGTTACTTGTGTTTTTCCGTCTGGTCTTAGATATGGTATTATTTTTTCTTTTCTTACTTCTGTTAATTTTCTAGCTAACTTATGTGCCATATCTATTGCATATGGCATGTAGTTTTCTGTTTCGTCTGATGCATATCCAAACATTATTCCTTGGTCTCCAGCTCCTCCAACATCTACTCCCATTGCAATATCTGGACTTTGTTTTGTTATATTTGTGTATATTTTACAGTTTTTATAGTTCATGTCTATGTTTTCATCATCAAAACCTACTTCTTTTATTTTTTCTCTTACTAAACTTCTTATTGGTAATCTGTCTTTTAATGTTATTTGTCCTGCTATTGTTATTGTATTTCCTGATGCAAATGTTTCTATTGCTACTCTTGCATTTTTGTCTCTTTTTATACACTCATCTAAAATCATGTCTGATATTGTATCACATAGTTTGTCTGGATGTCCTTCTGTTACACTTTCTGATGTAAAATAATATTTGTTCATTTTTTGTATCATTCCTTTCCCTGATTCAGATTGCTATTATTTCTCTACTGACTCGCAAATAGCTAATTCAATTGCTTTGTTTATATTTTTTATTTCTACAAAATTCATATCTCCTGCATATTCACCATCAATTGTCCAAGCAACATTTTTGTCTGTTTGTATTTGAATATTACTTGCTTTAAAATATACAAAATCTCTATTCACCATATAATCCTTATGTCTAAAATCATTTATTAATCTAAAATATCCTGATAATTTTTTTGGCTTTCTAATGAAGATTGCTTCAAATTTTCCATCTGATAAATCAATATCTTCTTCATTAAACCATTTAAATCCAGCTATAGACATTGAATTACTTATGCCACCATATATAAATTCTCCTTCAAGTTCTTCTTCATCAAATTTTATTTTTACTTTATATGTTGGTATTTTTATTAGTTCTTTTATAGCTTTCACATAATATGCCAATTTTCCATACTTATTTTTTGCCTTTTGAGATGTTTTATATGACACATCTGTCACAACTCCAAATGCTGCAATATATGTAAAATACCTATTTTCATTAAATTTCCCTATATCCAATACTTTTGCTTTTGATTCCAATAATTTTTTTGTTATAGATATATCTTTTATTGGCATATGCAAACTTCTTGCTAAATCATTTGTTGTACCTAATGGAATATATGCTATACTAATTTGTATTCCTAATTCCATTATAGCTGAAACGGCCTCATTAAATGTTCCATCTCCACCACATATTAATATTAAGTCTTGTCCTTCTATATTATCTAATACTATTTTTTTGGCATTGTATCCTTTTTTAGTTAACTGCATATTAACTTCCATATTTTGTTTTTCAAGATTGTGTTTAATTTCATTTGCATAATTTACTATATTCCCTTTTCCTGATGTAGGATTTATAATTGTCAATACTTTTATGCTCAAATTAATGCCTCCTTAAATTTACTTTAAAGTCTAATTTTTTTCATTTTCTTTTTCCTTTTTTATCTTTAAATAGTTTTCCAAATATATTATTTCCTTGTTTTTTAGAAGTAACTTTTGAACTTCTCTTCTTATTTAGTTGTTGTATTATTTCTTTTTCCCATGCATCATCATCCATTTCTTCTGTTTCTTTATCTTTTTTATTATATCTTTTATTCATATTTATTTTATCTTTTTCGTAATCATTATCTTCTATATCATCTTCAAATTCATCACTATCTTCTTCATACATTTCATTTTCGTATTCATCTTCATACTCATCATAATCTTCGTCATAATCCTCTCCGTAGTCATCTTCTTCATCTTCTTCGTCATAATCCTCTTCATAGTCATCTTCTTCATCTTCTTCGTCGTAATCCTCTTCATAGTCATCTTCTTCATCTTCTTCGTCGTAATCCTCTTCATAGTCATCATCTTCGTCGTAATAATAATCATCATCTTCTTCAACATCTTCATATTCTTCTTTTTCTTCTTCGCTATAAACATTTTCTAATATACTATCATCTTGCTCTACTTGTGTTGGTTCTTCTAACTTAAATTCTGATAAATCTTTACCAAATTTTTTGGTTACTTCATCTTGGAAAACATTATAAACATTTTTTATTCCTTCTATTCTCCAATAATTAGAATTTATAACTGTCCCCATATTTATTTTGATGTTATTTACTTCTTCTTCAAAATTTTTCTCTTTATCTTCTATATTCATTAGATATGTTTTATTATATAACTCTTTATATGCCTTTTTAGTTGACTTGTTTGCAATTTCTCTTAAAATTAATTCGTATAAATTATGTATTTGTATCATATCTAATTCAAAATTTTTACAAGCTTCTTCCATTTTCCTTTTATGCACACTTTCACCTGCAATTGTAGTCATTCTCTCATAATCTAAGAATCCAAAAATATATTCTTTTTCTGCATTCAAAAATTCTAATTTTACACTAACATCTTTTAAATATTTTTTATATCTATTTAATTTTAAATTGTCATTTTCAATTTCAGATAATAACTTTTTCATTTTGTCATATATTAGCACATAACATTCAGCTTCTTTTTCAGCTATACTAACTCTAGCCTTAATAGCCATTTTTAAAACATCTTGGTTGAATTTAATTTTTTCATTTTTTCCATTTTTAGTCATTACCTCATTCAACTCTTCTTTAATAGATTCTTTTCCTGAATTAATAAATTCTTTTATGGTAATAACATCTTTAATATTTATTGCTTGAAATTCAGTTTGCATCTTTTTTATATATTCAAGATGATTTGCCTCTCCTATTCTTTTAGCTTTTTCACACTTATTTCTTTCTTTTTGTCTTTCTGAAAAATCACATAAGTAATTTATAAAATCTTCTCTTAATTCTGACAAATATTTATTATTTTCTTCTAATGTATTTTCAATTTTTTTAAATTTATTATCTAAAATCTCAGAGTCTTCACCTAAATCCATAAATAACTGATTACGATTTTTTTCTAATCTTTGATTTTCTTCACATATTTTTGCTTGCTTTGCTTGAATACTTTCAATTTCTTTTACTGTATCATCAAATTCTTTTATTATTTTTCCTTCTTTTTCTGCCAATCCCTGATATTGTTCTACTTCATCTAAAAGTTCTTTAAAATTCTTATAATTAATCATTAGATTATTTGGCTTATCAAATTGAAAAAGTTTTTCTATATATCTTTCTAATACTATTGCACTTCTTTCATACATTCTCCTCATTCCTTCCTAAAATCTAAATCAGTTAATTCATATAAGATTTACAGAAAAATCAAAATTCCTATATTTTTCATATTATATCGAAAAATATAGGAAAAGTCCATACCCAATACACAATTATTATGTGAAATTTTTAGATGCAAAATTTTCATTGCCAATGCAACAACTTTTTTCTCAAAAGTGTTGTCATATTCTCGTTTTATATTTTTG
>CALXFF010000053.1 GCA_944387525.1 uncultured Clostridia bacterium
AATTTAAGAAACAAAATCGTTCATGATTATGAGGGAATAAAATTAAATCTTATTTGGGATATAGTAACAAATGATATTGTACAATTGAAAGAAGATTTAGAAGAGATATTAGAAAATAGTAATAGTTAAAAATAGAGATGAGAATATGTCACATAGTTTTAGAAAAGGCTAATGAGATTATAGAAAAATTTTATACAATGAGGGCAAAAAACAAAATGTTAGGAATTTTCCTCCAAGTAAAAGCATACAATTAAGTAGCTTTAACTTGGAGGTTTTTAAAATGTTCTTTGTATTAAACAAACAGAAAATATGTACATACTTAGTATCAATAATAACAGTAGTAATACTATTCTGTATAGCCGGAACAATAGGAAACAAAGACGAAGCGATAACAACATCATCTGAAAATAGTAAATTACTACCAATATACAATGTCAAAACAGAAGAAAAAAAAGTTGCATTCACAATGAACTGTGCATGGAATGCGGACGATATAGACCAGATATTAGAAGTTTTAAGAAATAACGATACAAAAATAACATTTTTTATGGTAGGAGATTGGATAGAAAAATTCCCTGAAGCAGTAAAAAAGATATATGACGAAGGTCATGAAATAGCAAGTCATAGTGACACACATCCACATGTCAATAATTTGAGTTATGAGCAAAATATAGAAGAAATAGAAAAAAGTAATGATAAGATTGAAAAAATTACTGGAACAAGAACAAAAATATATAGAGCACCATACGGGGAATATAATAATACTGTAATACAAGCCGCAAATGACAAAGGATATTATACAATTCAATGGAATTTAGATACTTTAGATTATACTGGACTAACTGGTGAAGAAATGTGGAGTAGATTAGATGGCAAGATAAAAGCAGGAGATATAATATTAAGTCATAATGGAACAAAACATACAGCAGATAGTTTGGATATGTTGCTCAAAAATATTAAGCAAAAAGGTTTTGAGGTTGTAAAGGTGTCAGATTTAATATATTTTGATAGTTATATTATTAATAGTAACGGAACACAAATGTTGGTTGGAAAATAAATTAAAAAATGTATGTATAAAATTACCAAATTTGTTAATAATATAAGTAGTATAAAACATATGTGATAAATTGGTTTGATTAAAATTTAAGGGGTTGGATAATGGTATTAATCGGTATTGTTGCAAATAAAAAATGTTTCGAAACAATAAAGACAGAAATTGCCAAGAAAGACAATCAAATTAATGTGCTTCATATAAATACAAAAAGCCTAGAAAATATGAAAAATATAAAATTTGATACAATAATTATTCAAAATGATTTAGAAAAATGTGAAGAGTTAAAAGATCAATTGAAAAAAATGTGTAAAGAAGCAAAATATGTAATAATAAATACAGATTTAAATGAAAATTTGGAAGAGTTTGAAGTGCAAAATTTAATCACATGTGGAATGAATCAAAATGCTATAGTAACAGTTTCTAGTAACAGTGAAGATGATATTCTAATTTATTGGCAAAAAAGTATAGATAATAAATATGGAAACAAGATAGAGATTGAAGAAAGAAGGATAAAAAAAGAAGAAGAAAGTAACTTGAAAATTGATGAAATTTTAATTTTATATACAATTTTAAGGTTATATAATTATCCCATAATAGAAAAAATATAGGAAAAATCTAACTTTTTTGAATATTTTTAACTTTTTATGTAGACAAATCCGAAAAAATAGTGTATAATAAGAACTGTAATTAATCGTTCAAGGGGAAATACAATTGATAAAATTATAAAATAGGGAGGAAAAAACATTGGATACAAATTATTTAGAAAACAACTATTTAACATTAGTTGGAAAAGTTACAGGAGAAAAGAAATTTAGCCATGAGATATATGGAGAGAGATTTTATATTTTCAACTTATCAATACCAAGATTAAGTGGAAATTCAGACATTATACCAATTACAGTATCAGAAAGACTAATTAAAGAAGATACTTTACAAGAAGGAAACAAACTATTAATAAAAGGTCAATTCAGATCATACAATAGTTATGAAAATGAAAAGAATAGACTAATATTAACAGTGTTTGCTAAAGACATTATGGAAGTTGAAGAAAATGAAGAAGAAGAAAACGATATAGTTAGAAAGGATATAGTTACTAATGAAGTTGTATTAGTAGGTTATATCTGTAAAAAACCAATATATCGTCAAACACCATTTGGTAGAGAAATTGCGGACCTTTTACTTGCAGTAAATAGAGCATATAACAAATCAGATTATATCCCATGTATTGCTTGGGGAAGAAATGCAAGATTTTGCCAAAACTTAGAAGTTGGTACTCAAGTAAAAGTAGTAGGAAGAGTTCAATCAAGAGCTTATGAGAAAAAACATGAAGATGGAAGTGTAGAAACAAGAGTTGCTTATGAAGTTTCAATTGGTAGCTTAGAAGTTGTAGAAGAAAAAGAGAATGAAAATGAGATTGAAACAGAAAATCAAGAAGCTGTTTAAAATAAAAGGATTGCTAATTATATAAATTAAAAAACCTATATTTATGATTATATAAACATAAATATAGGTTTTTTAGATATAAAAAAACAAATCATCATCCAAAAAACCATTAGAAACCTTGTAATAAAAATTCAAACACCTAGCCATATAATCAGGCTCAACATTAAAATAAGAAGCAATGTGACTTGCAGACCTAAAACCAGACTTTATAAGAAATTTAACTTTCTTATAAGGAAAAAACTTAAGCCAAGCAATCACATCAGCCTTATATTCCATATTTTCAATCAAATCAAAAGAAGAATTTTCTCTATAATACGAATCAGAAAAATAATGACCTAATTCTTGAATAATAACAGTGATTTCAGATGCTTCGCAATCAATTTGAGTATCATCAACAACAATTGCAGTAATACCCCTAAAACATGCAATAGCACCGCGAGTAGAAACTAATTTATGATTGATATAATAAATACCCTCTTCATTCAAAATCTCATATAAATCATTTATCTTCATTTGTATTATTCTGTTCTTCCATGTGTTGTTTTAACAACAAGCCTTTCATAATATTTTTTAAAGTCTCCCTATTTTCTTCATTCAATCCTTTAATCCCATTAGAAAAAGCAATATCCAAATCATCCAAGTCAGGAATTGAACGAACATTAGACACTCCCAACAAATAGTCTATATTACAATCAAAAATACGTGACAATTTCAATAAAATTTCCATGCTAGGCTTTCTCAATTCATTTTCATATAAACCAATAATACTTTTAGAACAATTTAGTTTATTTGCTAAATCCTGCTGAGTAAAACCAAATTCTTTACGCAATTGTTTAATCCTATTCATAAAAACCAATCTCCTTGTCAGTCATTATAGCATAAACCTAATATAGTTTACAACAAATTTTTTACAAAAGTCAACTAAAAGTATACAAAAAATGTAAAAAATATATTGACAGTCTACTAAAAGTAGATATATAATGATAAAAATGGAAACCAAAGACTAAAAGGATTTTAATGTGTAGATTTTAGAAAAATTCATTTTGAAGATAAAAAATATACATTAATTTCGTAGAAGGAGGAAATATGTTTGCAAATTTATTTAAACAAAATAAAAAATTAGAAAAAGAAAGAAACAATTTACTAAAAGAAAATCAAAAGTTAAGAAAAATCAATTGGAATAATAATTTAAAAATAACAAAAGTAAAAATTTTAGCGACAAAAACAATAAAAAAACTTGATGAAATACAAAATATAGATAGAAAAGGAATTAGAGAAGAAAGCAAAAGAAAAGAAAGAAATGTGTTAATTTGTGACTTAAAAGAAAATTATTCAGAAATAATTAAGCAGTTAACAGATATTAAAGTAATTCAATAAAATCTAAATTTTAATAAAAAGCATAGATACAATTAAATCAACAAAAGAAGGTTTTAAAATTGAAAAAACATAATTTAAAAAAGATAAAAGGAATTAGAAAAAGACTTGATAAAGTCGTAATAAAATATGGGCTACATTCGATAGAAACAAGAAGAATAAGTGATGAAATTGATATAAAAATAAATGAATATTATAAAAGTATTGAACAAGTAAAATATCCAAGAAATAGTAATATGAATGAATACAAAGAAAAATCTTATAAAAAGATAAAAGAAATTGTATTAAATACTAAAAAGTTTCCAACGGTTAAACAATGGGACAAAATTGCAAAAGAAGAGGGGTTCTTATCACACATATCTTTGGAATATATGATGAAAACTAATTGGAATAACTTGAGAGTAAAAACATTAAGAGAATTAAATATTGATATTTAAATGTCGAAAGCAAGATTAAAATCCTTGACAATTTCTGTAAATTCTATAAAATATAAAAAGAAAAATAGGAAACAGATAGAAAAGAAGGTATTTAATTCATGAAAGCTTCAAAAAAGAAAGATTTATTAAAAAATTTTTTAGAAAAAAGAATAGAAGAAAACAAAAATTTATTTTCACACGAAGAATTAGAAATAATAAAACAAAATCCCAATCTAATTAAAAAAATATATATCTTAGGAATCAAAGATACAAACTATACCATAAATGGCTAATAAATAACAAAAAAGAACTAGATTACTTGCTTAAGGAGAAATCTAGTTCAATAAACAAAAAATAAACATATAAATATATGATTTATTGAGTTGATTTTAGCAAAAAAAACTTGACAAGTCAATAAAAATACGAATAAATTATAAAAAAACTAGAAAAAATAAAAAAGAAGTGATATACTTGCATTATAAGAAGGAGGATAAAATATGGGAGAAGAATTAAAAAAGAAATTATTTAATGTAAAAAAAGACGGTTGGGAAGAAGCAGATGAAGCAGAAAGAAAAGAAATATTTGATATATCAGAAAAATATATGGAATTCCTAAATCAAGCAAAAACAGAAAGAGAATTTATAAAAAAAGCAAAAGAATTAGCAGATAAAAATGGATACAAAGATATAATGGAATTTGAAACACTAAAACCAGGAGACAAAATCTATTTTGTAAACAGAGAAAAAAGTATGTACTTAGCAATAATAGGAGAAGAAAGCATAGAAAACGGAATGCATATAATAGGTTCACATGTAGATTCACCAAGATTAGACTTAAAACCAAACCCATTATATGAGGACACAGGACTTGCATACTTCAAAACACACTATTATGGAGGAATAAAAAAATATCAATGGACAACAATTCCGCTTAGCATACATGGAGTTATAGTAAAGAAAAACGGAGAAAAAATCGAACTAAACATAGGAGAAGATGAAAAAGATCCAATCTTTACAATAACAGACCTTTTACCACACTTAGCACAAGAACAAATGGAAAAGAAACTAAAAAACGGAATCAATGGAGAAGATTTAAACTTACTAATAGGAAGTATTCCATATAAAGACGAAAAACTAACAGAAAAAGTAAAACTAAATATTTTAGATTTATTAAACAAAAAATATGGAATCACTGAAGCAGATTTAAACAGTGCTGAAATTGAACTAGTGCCAGCATTTAAAGCAAGAAGCCTTGGTTTAGATGAAAGCATGGTTGCAGCATATGGTCAAGATGATAAAGTATGTGCATATACATCACTTGCAGCTATGATGAATTTAAAAAATGTAAAAAATACAGCAGTATGTATATTATCAGATAAAGAAGAAATAGGAAGTATGGGAAACACAGGAATGGAATCACATATGTTTGATTTCTTTGTATCTGAAATGCTAAATAAATTAGGTATAAACAGACCAAACCTTTTAGATAAAGTATTTTGCTTCTCAAAAATGCTATCATCTGACGTTGATGCAGGATTTGATCCAATTTATGCATCTGTTTCAGATAAAACAAATGCGGGATTTATAGGAAAAGGAATAGCAATAGTAAAATATACAGGAGCAAGAGGAAAATCAGGAGCTTCTGATGCAAATGCCGAATATGTTGCATGGATTAGAAATGTATTAGATAAAAATGAGATTAAATATCAATTAACTGAACTTGGAAAAGTTGATATTGGAGGAGGAGGCACAATAGCCTATATCCTAGCTAATAAAGGAACAGATGTTATTGATTGCGGAGTTCCAGTATTATCAATGCATGCACCATATGAAGTGACAAGTAAATATGATATATATTCTGCATTAAAAACATACGAAGCATTCTGGAAAGAATAATAAATTAAGTAAGTAAAAGTAGATGATTTTATATAAAAGTTATCTACTTTTATTTTCATATAATATTTTTGGCATAATATGAAATAAAACCGGAAATTTCATTTGAAATGCAACAAAAATTTCATAAAAAAGTAAATGAACAGTAGACAGGAGTAAGCAAAA
>CALXFF010000054.1 GCA_944387525.1 uncultured Clostridia bacterium
GAAAAACAAAAATATAAAACGAGAATATGACAACACTTTTGAGAAAAAAGTTGTTGCATTGGCAATGAAAATTTTGCGATTTAAAAAAATCAAAAAATTGTTGACTTTTGAGTATATTTTGTGTTAATATAAATATAATAGTTAAGAACATCTTTGTTTTTAATAAATGTGTTTGTCGTCGCCTCTTTGACGACTAATAAATGAGAGAGTGTTTAAATCGAGGCTTACCACAAAAGGTAAGCCTTAGATATTTCTATAGATTAAAATATTTTAGTATTAAAATAAATCAGAATGTGAACCTGTTCTAGAAAGAGTTAATGTTATTTTATCGTCTTCAATAATGTAAATTAATAACCAATCAGGTTGTATATGACATTCTTTAAAACCGTTTATAATTACCTGATAAGTAATGGTCTCTATATTTTGCAGGAAGAGTTTTTTCTTCTGCTAATAATTGAACGACATGTTTTAGCTTATTTATATCATAGCCTCTTTTTTGAATTAACTTATAATCTTTTTTAAATTGATTGCTATATCTAACTTTTAGCACTATTTATCCAACTCCTCAAACATTTCATTTACATTATCAAAAGTTTTGCTTAAATTTTTACCGTTTTTTGTATCTTCCATTGCTTGTATAGTTTCTTTATTATATCTAGGTTTTCTAATTTCAAAAGGGATACCATCATTTAATATAACTTGATTTAAAAATACATTTATAGCTTCAGTAATTGATAACCCCAAATCCTTTAAAGTTTCTTCAGCTCTTTGCTTAACACTAGGTTCTATTCTTATATGCAAAGTATCTGTTTTAGCCATAATCCAACACCTCCTATACTCTATTATATGTATTGTATCACATTTTATACACAAAATCAATACATTTGATACAAAAATAAAGAGATTAAAGTTGTTTTAATTTATGTATATAATGTTATATTTTTAATTTAATATTTTCTAATATATTTTATTCATTTCCAATGCACTTGTCGAAAACTTCTTATGAATCGACAAAACTTCTTATTTTTTACTCTTGGAAAATAATGTAAATGGTGCTACAATTTGATTAGAAAAACAAAGGGGACTTGGTTGAAAAATAATTACAATTTTGGCTACGTCAAATTTCATTTAAAACGCGGTTACATACAAAAAGTATGCTCCCTTGCCTTTTAAACAAAATTTTCCTTGCCAAAATTTAATTCTTTTCCAACAAATAGTATGAACCTTTAGAAAGGACTGAGATAAAAATGACGTCTAAATTTTATGAAAAGGACAAGCTATTGGTCTTTAAAATTTCAGATGAAATTGATGACCATAATGTTCAAAAGATAAGGGGGAAAGTTGATTATGAGATTGAGAGATATATGCCAAAAAGAATTATATTTGATTTTGATAGTGTTTCTTTCATGGATAGTGCGGGAATAGGTCTAATGATAGGTAGATACAAATTTGCAACAATGCTTGGAGCAAAAGTTGAAATGATAAATGTACAAGGAAATGTAAAAAGAATTTTTGAAATGAGTGGAATTTTAAGATTAATTCCTCTTGTAGAAGATATAAGAGATATAGATGATATAAAAGTATCATAGAATGTTACAATTTATCTTAGTAAGAATAAAAATTTTCATTTATATAGGTGGGAGGATAAAAATAAATGAAAGAAAAATTTGAAAATGAAATGAAACTTGAGTTTATAAGTAAATCTAGTAATGAAGCATTTGCAAGGGTTGCAGTTGCAGCATTTGCAGCACAATTAGATCCAACAATTGAAGAGTTAGCAGATATAAAAACAGCGGTTTCTGAAGCTGTCACAAATAGCATTATTCATGGTTATGAGGACAAGCAAGGGATAATAAAAATAGTATGTAAGCTAAAAGAAAATGAAATTATAATAGAAATTTCAGATACAGGAAAAGGTATTGAAGATATTGAAGCTGCAAAAGAGCCATTATACACTACAAAACCGAACTTAGAAAGGTCTGGAATGGGATTTACTATAATGGAAAGTTTCATGGATAGTATGGAAATCGAATCAATAGTAGGATTAGGGACAAAAGTCACTATGTCCAAAAAGATTAAAGAAAAAGAAGAAAAAACTGAAGATGAATTTGGGATATTAGTAAATGACTAAATAATAGATTTACTAATACCACAAAACAAGGAGTACATTGATATATGTGTGAAGAAGATATACAAAAAATAGAAAAAGCCCAAAGTGGAGATAAAAATGCTTTAGAAGAGTTAATTGAAGAAAACAATGGGCTTATATGGAGTATAGTAAAAAGATTTTATGGAAGAGGTCATGAACCAGAGGATTTATATCAAATAGGATGTTTAGGATTTATCAAGTCAATTAAAAGATTTAATACAGATTTTGAAGTCAAATTATCAACATATGCAGTTCCATATATGATAGGAGAAATAAAAAGATATATTAGAGATGATGGACCAGTAAAGGTTAGTAGAAGTATAAAGGATTTAGGAATAAAAATAAGAGAATTACAAAAAGAAAAAATAAATAAAGAAGGAAAAGAACCTAAGATTCAGGAAATAGCAAAAGAGTTAAATGTAGATTTAGATGATGTGATTTTAGCTATGGAAGCTACAAATTCTGTTGAATCAATTGAAGGTACAAAACATATAAATAATAAAGATGGAAAAAGTATAAGTTTATTAGATACATTGTCAACAGAAAAAAATGAAGAAGAAACAATTACAAATAAATTAGCAATTGGACAGTTAATAAAAGATTTAAACGATAGAGAAAAAGAGATAATTTTATTGAGATATTACAAAGAAAAAACTCAAGCACAGGTTGCAAAAATTTTAGGAATTAGCCAAGTACAAGTTTCGCGATTAGAAAGAAAAATATTAGAAAATATGAGAAGAAAAATGACAATGTCTCATTAGAAATTTGCGAGGGATGTCGTGTTGGGGACGTTTCTCTTGCGACATTTATTATTTGAATAATTAAAAATAATTTTTATGTATTCAATGTCGCAAGAGAAACGTCCCCAACGCGACATGAGAGGAGAAGATGAAATTATGAAAAAAAGTGCATTATATTTTCTAATGTTTATTTTTATTTGCTTTATCTTACCAGCACTTTTAACAAAAAATGATATAGCAACAAGCACAGTAGATGAAGCAAACAAAGAAGAGAGCAAAACCAACCAAGAAAATCAAGAAAAACAATCAGAAAGTGGAACACAATATATAGAATATAATTATGAAAATTATGGAACAATAAAATTATTGCATGGTAAAACTGGAGAAGTGGAAGAAGTAAAATTAGATGATTACTTGTGTAATGTAGTATCAGCAGAAATGCCTGCAGATTTTGAATTAGAGGCATTAAAAGCACAAGCAATAGTTGCAAGGACTTATACTATATATAAAATACAAAATAAAAAACATGATAATGCAGATATATGTGATGATTCAGCTTGTTGTCAGGCATGGATTTCAAAAGAAGATAGGCTAAATAGGTGGGATGAAAATCTAAGAGAAAGTAATTGGGCAAAAATTGAGCAATGTGTATATGGAACATCTGGAAAAATAATTACATATAATAATCAGCCAATAAATGCATTTTTTCATTCAAATAGTGGTGGAACAACAGAATTGCCAGTAAATGTTTGGGGTGGAGGAAGTGACATGCCATATTTACAAGTTGTTGAAACATCTGGAGAAGATGCATATAGTCAATATGCTTCAGAAGTACAATTAACTCAAGATGAATTATTGGCAAAACTAAAAGAAAAATATTTTGATATACAAATTGATTTTAATAATGATGAAGATATTAAAATATTGGAATATACAGATAGTAATAGAGTAAGAACTGTTAAGTTTGGAAATCATGAAATATCAGGTACAGAAGTAAGAAGTATTTTTGGATTAAGGTCAACAAATTTTGAAATAACAAAACAAGATGGAAATATAAAATTTACTGTAAAAGGTTATGGTCATGGTGTTGGCATGAGTCAAACAGGTGCTGATAGTTTAGCAAAACAAGGAAGTAATTGTGAAGATATAATTCATCACTTTTATGCTGATGTTGAAATAAAAGAAGTAAATGATTTAAATTAAAAAATAAATTGCAAAAATGTATATTCTTCTTAAAACAGGAAATACTTGTAATATATATAAGTATTTGAAAGGAGAATATTATGGGAAGAAATAATAGAAGAATGAAAGAGATGTCTACAAGTGATAAAATTATTTTATATTCTACAATAGGAGTGATTGTTTTAGCAGTTATAATTACGGCTTTATTTCTATATAGTAAAAAGCTAAATGATGATGTAAGAAATAGCACAATGAGCCTTGAAGATATGGCAAATTTAACAAACAATACTTCACAAGAAAGTGAAAGTGCAAGTACAGAGATAGGAAAATCAGTAGAAGAAGCTGAAAATGAAATAAACAGTACAAATAGCACAAATAGTACGAATAGTGCAAATACTACAAATAGTATAAATTCTAATACAACAAACACTAATAATATCGTAAGCAATATAGGTAATAGCAATGCAAATAATGTAAATGCTACAAATAATACCAATACAGCTAATTCAGTAACTACATCTACAGAAAACCAAGAAAGTGAAACAAAGAAAGAATTAAGTTTTGAAAGACCAGTAGAAGGTGAAATTGTAAGAGAATATGCAAAAGACAGTCTGATTTATTCTGAAACATTACAAGAATGGACAACACATACTGGAATAGATATAAAAGCTGATAAAACAACAGTAGTAAAAGCAGCAGAAGCAGGAACTATAAAATCTATAAAAAATGATCCAAGATATGGATTAACAATAGTGATAGAACATGATGACCAATACCAAACTATATATTCAAATTTATTGACTTCTGAATTTGTTGTTGAAGGAGAAAAAGTAGAAAAGGGACAGGCAATAGGAACAGTTGGAAATACAGCAGTATTTGAAATTGCTGATGAACCACATCTTCATTTTGAAATTTGGAAAGATTCTTTACCAGTTGATCCAACTACTTTGATGAAATAATGTAACAAAAATGTAACAAAAATGTAACATTAAAAATATTGACTTAATTATTATAAATGTATACAATAGATACATAATAATTGAGTCTATTTTTGTAGATAGAAAAAAGTATATTGAAAAGTTCATATTTTGTCTGAAGTAATTAGTATTGAATACTATTTACAAAAATGGGAATAATTATAAGGTAAATTAACTTTTTGTATACAGAAAAATCTTAAATAGGGTTAATAATAATAAAAACTTTAAATTACATAAATCAACAAAAGAAGGAGGAATTTTTAGATGAATATGAAAGGAGAAAAAGGCAAAAATATGAGAAATAGAGGAATAACATTAATCGCTTTAGTAATCACAATTATCGTGTTATTAATTTTAGCAGGAGTAAGCATTGCGACTTTAACAGGAGAGAATGGAATATTAACCAGAGCAAATGATGCAAAAGTAGAAACAGGAGGAGCAACAGCAGAAGAGAAAGTATCAGTAGAAGTATTAGGAAGTTATGGAACAGATGGGAGAATAGACAAAAATAGGTTAAATGAAAATTTGGAGAAAGTAGATGGATTAACATCAGGATTACCAATAAGTTCATTACCAGCCACAGTGGTAGTAGACGGATATGAAATAGAAATAGATGAAAATGGAAACGTAGAAGTAATCATAGCACAAGAAAATACAGCAGAAGTACCAGAAAATTGGGAAAAAACCAGTAAAACAGATAATGAATGGTATAGTTATGCAGATACAGCAAACGGAAATACAGAAGTAAATGTAAATGCACCAAAATTAAGAGGAGCAATGACCCCAATAAAATACGTTGGAAGTGATGCAGCAGAGCAAACAGGAAGTAAATGGGCAAATGCAATAACGCAAGACGGAAGTATGTGGGTATGGATACCAAGATATGCATATAAAATAACAAGTGGGTATCATACAGCAGGGACAGCAGATGAAGGAGGAACAATAGAGGTAGCATTTATAGATACAAATAATAACTTTTTAAATGGAGAAAGTGGAACAATAGTAACAGACCCAGAAGATGTAACATATACAGAAGAAGGAGTACAAAATGAATGGTTAGTACATCCAGCCTTTACAAGTAGTGCAGAAAATGGAGGAGGATTTGGAGAGATAAC
>CALXFF010000055.1 GCA_944387525.1 uncultured Clostridia bacterium
TAGGTTTGTATGCGAATTTTTTACAAATTCTATATGTATTTTCATAGAGTTTATAGGTTTAGTGGTTATTTTTTCCATTCTTGTATCTCTTCCGCTTCTAACGTTTGCTAAAATCTTATGCACTCTTTAATTCAAGGCGTAGCTTATCAGCTATCATTGCTATGAACTCTGAATTTGTGGGCTTTCCTTTGCTGGCTGATATTGTATAACCGAATATGCTTTCTACTGCTTCTTGTTGTCCTCTTCCCCATGCTACTTCTATTGCATGACGTATTGCACGCTCTACTCTTGATGGAGTGGTGTTGTATTTGGCTGCTATTTTAGGATATAGGCTTTTTGTAATTTGATTGATTACATCTATGTCATTGACAACCATCATAATTGCCTCTCTTAAATATTGATATCCTTTAATATGTGCTGGAACTCCAACTTCATGAATTATATTTGTTACAAGTGCTTCAAGGTTTTCTTCTTTTTTACTTTCGTCTATTGATAATTCTATGTACTGTGGTTTTATTTCTCTAGTTATAAAATAATTTGATGTTTGATTTGGTTGGTGGTATTTTATTTCTTTTATTCTTTTTATTAGTAGTTCTATGTCAAATGGTTTTACAACATAGTATTCTGCTCCTAAAGATATTGCTTTTTGTGTAATCTTATCTTGTCCAACTGCTGATAGCATGATGCATACTGGTTTTTTTGATGTTTCCATCTCATTAACTTTTTCCAATACCCCTAATCCATCTAGATGTGGCATTATTACATCTAATAATACTATATCTGGATTGTTTTTTGCTATCATCTCTACTGCTTCATTGCCATCTTTTGCTATGCTAATAACTTCCATATCATCTTGGTTATTGATGTATGAAGATAACGTTCTGCTAAAATCCTGATTATCGTCTGCGATTAAGACTCTTGTTTTTTCTTTCATCTTTTTCATTCCTTTCCTCGTTGGTGAATTTGGTTGGAAAAGAATTAAATTTTGACAAAGAAAATTTTATTTAAAAGGCAAAGGCGCATACTTTTGTATGTAACTGCGTTTTAAATGAAATTTGATACAGTCAAAATTGTAATTATTTTTCAATCATCCCTCCTATTTTCACCCTACTTTCCTTACAATGCAATTATATTCTTTAGTTCGAGGAAAAGCAATGGTTTTTTGGTAATTTCTTCCAAAAGTTTATGAAAGATGTTTTATTCTATGCTTTTTGTGATATATTTTATAGATAATTCTTGTATATTCTTTAAACTAATCTTTTTTCCTTCATAATCTCTCATTAATTTTTCTTTTATATTAAATTCTAATGAAATTGTGCATTCAATATATTCTTGATATTCTACTTTTATGATGTTAATCTTATTTTTTTTACAGTAATATTTAAAATTTTCAAATTCATTATACTCTAATTCTACTTGTAATTCTTGTCCTATACATTTTGTCACTTTTTTAGCTTCTTCAATTGCATTTAATAGACTGCTAGAATATGCTCTAACTAATCCTCCTGTACCTAATAATATTCCTCCAAAATATCTTGTGACAATTATTAGTACATTTGCTAAATTATTTTTTTGTAAAATAGATAACATTGGTTGTCCTGCTGTTCCTGATGGTTCTCCATCATCACTTGATTTCTCTATAATTTGACCTTTTTCTATTACTCTATATGCAATGCAGTTGTGTTTTGCATCAAAATATTTTTTCTTTGTTTGTTTTATTATATTTTCCGCTTCTTCCACATTTTCTATATAGAATAGATTTGCTATAAATTTTGACTTTTTTTCTGTAATTTCTGTTTGCACGTTTTCTTCAATTGTAATAAACTCTTCCATTTATATTTTTACCTCATTATTTTTTATCTTTAATTAGTATTGTTTAGTTACTCCCCGCTGTGTATCCAGTTGAATAGGCTATTTGCAAATTAAATCCTCCTGTATAGCTATCTACATCTATTATTTCTCCTGCAAAATATAGTCCTCTAACTATTTTTGATTCCATTGTTTTGGGATTTATTTCTTTTGTAGAAACCCCTCCACTTGTTATAATTGCTTCTTCAATTGGTCTAAAGCCTTTCACTACAATTTCAAAATTTTTCAATAGGTGTACTAATTTTTTTCTTTCCTCTTTTGTTATTTCATTTATTTTTTTATTTTCTTGTATGTTGCTCTTTTTTATAATTACTGGAATTATCTTTTGAGGTAATAACTTGTCTAAGCTATTTTTAAATTGTTTGTTTTTTAATTCATTAAAATCTCTTAATATTCTTTCTTCCAATTTTTCTTCACTTAACGCTGGTTTTAAATCTATTTTTAATACTATTTTTTTGTTTTTCATCTTTTCTAAGTTGTTTTTGTATCTTGTTAGATGTGCAGATGCACTTAATATTATTGGTCCTGAAACTCCAAAGTGTGTAAATATCATTTCTCCAAAATCTTCATATATCTTTTTATTTTTTTCAATATCAGTTATTGTTATTGCTACGTTTTTTAATGTTAATCCTTGTAATTTCTTACATGTTTCTACTTCATATGTTTCTAATGGTATTAATGATGGTCTAAGTTCTGTAATTGTATGTCCTACTTTTTTTGCTAATATGTATCCATCTCCTGTTGAACCAGTTAGTGGATAACTTTTTCCTCCTGTTGCTAATATTACTTTATCTGCTTTTTCAATTCCATTTGAAGTTTTTACTCCTTTGATTTCTAAACCACTTTCCCTTGCTACCGATTTATTTTTTGTTTCTAAAATATTTTGATTCGTATCTTTTTTGCTTTCAAGTTCCAAATTTAAATCATTTCTTTGAATTTCACTAACAATTAAATCTGTTACTCTTGTATTATACTGTATTTTTATGTTTTGCTCTTTCATTTTTTTAGTAAAGCATTTTAAAACATCTAAAGATTTGTCCGTTACGGGAAATATTCTATTTCCTCTTTCTTCTTTTACTTCTAATCCTTCTTCTTTTAGAAATTTAATTATATCTTTATTAGTGAAATTTTGGAAACAACTGTATAGGAATTTTCCATTTGTTGGTGTGTTCTCAATAAATTTTGACATATCTAAAGAAGATGTAATATTACATCTTCCTTTTCCAGTTATTAATAATTTTCTCCCTAGTGATGGCATTTTTTCAATTAGTGTTACTTGATGCCCTGATTTACTTGCAGTTATTGCTGCCATCATTCCTGCTGGTCCTCCACCTATTACTATTACCTTCATTTTTACTCACATTCTTGCTATTTATCACTATCTTTTTTCTTTGTTGTTGATTTTTTTGTAGTCGTTTTCTTAGTTGTCGTCTTTTTAGTTGTAGTTTTTTTACTGTCTGTTTTTTTAGTTTCTGAATTTTTTGAATTAGTATTTTTGGTTGTTTCCTTTTTTGTTGTTTTTTTGCTTTCTGGTTCTTTCTTTTCTTCTTGTTTTTCTTCTGCTTTTTCTTTTTTAATTTCTTCTTTTTCATCTTCTGGTCCGTCTCCATTTAGATAGCCTATATTATTTGTTTGTGCTTCTTTTATATATTGGTCTAAGTTATCTTCGAAGAAAAATTCAATTCCTGAATCATTTTCATCTTCTTTTTTTACTTCGTTTTCTTGTGATTCATTAATTTCATTATTTTCATTTCTTTCTTCTTTGTTCTCTACTGTTGCCCTTTTTATTACTGATTCTTCCTGGTTTTCTGTTTCGCTTTCTTCTGGTTCATCAAAGAAAAACTCTATATCATTTTCGCTTTCGTTTTTGTTAGTTTCTTCCTCTTGTTTGTCATTTTTAATGTTATTTTCTTCTATTTTTTCTTTTTCGGCATCAATATCTTCTTCATTCTCTTTTTCTTCTTCAGAATCAAGTGGCAATATGATACTATCATCTGAATCTTTTTTCTCTTGTTTAAAAATGTCTACATATTCGTCTTTTCCTTTTTTTATTTGTTTGTTTTTATTTTTCATTTGTTGCATTACTGCTTTAGATGCTTCTTTTCTTTCTTTTTCAATTCTTCTTTCTTCTGCTCTTTGACTACTACCACTAAAAATCAAAATTGCAATTATTAAAATGATTAAAACTAATAACACTATTACTACACCCATTTTTTATCCTCCGTTTCAATTTTTTTATTATTATATATCAAATTTATATATTTTTCTATCCTTATTCAATATTTTTTTAAATTTATAAATTGTGACTATGTATTTTCCATAAATTCAATCGCTTTCATTATTCCTAATTTTCCATATTCATAAGTTAACCCACCTTGCATGTATGCAATGTATGGTTCTCTTATTGGTCCATCACAACTAAGTTCTATTGTTGAGCCTTGTGTAAATGTTCCTGCTGCCATGATTACTTTATCTTCATATCCTCCCATATCCCCTGGGTATGGAATTATGTCCGAATCTATTGGTGAACCGCTTTGGATTCCTTGACAAAATTTAATTAACTTATTTTCTTCTCCTAAATGTATAGTTTGTACTATATCAGCTCTTTTTTCATTATATTTTGGTTCTACATTGTATCCTAACTTTTCTAAAATACAACTTGCAAATACTGCTGTTTTTAAACTACTTGCAACAACACTTGGTGCAAAAAATATTCCTTTTATAAATAATGGATTTTGATTTAAAGATGGTCCTATTTCTTTTCCAATTCCAGGTGCTGTTAGTCTTTCTGCACATAGTTCAATCAATTTTTTCTTTCCGGAAATATATGCTCCTGATGTTGCAATTCCTGCCCCTAAATTTTTCATTAAAGAACCTACTATAATGTCTACTCCTACTTCAATTGGTTCTTTTTCTTCTACAAATTCTCCATAACAGTTATCTACCATTATTATTACATCAGTATTTACTTTTCTAATTTCTTTTATTATTTTTTCTATTTTATCAATATTTATACTTTTTCTTGTTGAATATCCTCTTGACCTTTGGATTTCCACAAGTTTTACATTATTTGTGGATAATCTTTCTTTTATTTTTTCATAGTCAAAGTCATTATCTACTAAATCTATTTGTTCATATTTTATACCATATGCTTTTAACGAACTATCACTCTTTTCCTTTCCTATTCCAATTACTGTTTGTAATGTGTCATATGGTTCTCCTGAAATACTTAGCATTGTGTCATTTGGACGTAATAGTGCTGATAATGTTACTGCTAATGCATGTGTTCCTGAAATTAGTTGTGCTCTCACTAAGCTATCTTCTGCTTTGAATATATGGCTATATATTTCTTCTATTTTGTCTCTTCCTGGCTCATCTATTCCATATCCTGTATATGAATTTAGATGTTGCTCTTGTAAATGACATTCTTGGAAGGCCTCTAATACTTTTTTGCTGTTTATTTCACATGTTTTGTCTATTTCTTTTATTATTGGTGATATTTCTATTTCTACTTTTTCTTTTAGTTCTTGTAGGTTTTGTTTCATCAAAATTTTCTTCCTTTCTTTGTTATGGTCAGTTTGGGGACAGGTTCGGACTGACCATTTTTGGTTACTTTGGGGACGCCACTTTATTTTCTGTATTTTCGTTTATTATTTTACAATAATTCTACTTTTTTTTCAAGGAATTAAGTACTTTAATCAGGATAAAGACATGAAAAAAAATTTCAAAGTTCTAAAATAATATAAAAATCAATAAAAACCAGTTCCAAATATA
>CALXFF010000056.1 GCA_944387525.1 uncultured Clostridia bacterium
TTCCATCTTCAATATCTTTTAACATTTGTTTAAATCTTGGTCTTTCAAAATTTCCTCCTGTATATCCGTCATCAACATATTCATCAAATTCTTCTAAATCAATATTCTTTTTTATAAAGTTATCTATTATATCTCTTTGATTTTCTACACTTTCACTTTCCTTTTTATCTCTGTCTTCATCTGATAATCGTATATATTTTGCTACTTTATACTTTGTATTTATCAATTTATATTACTTCCTTAAGTTGTTCTTGTAATTGTACTTTTCCGAAAGTGAGTGTAACTCTAACATTTTTCTTGCTATCAAATTCGATTTTCTTTATTAAATTTGAATATATTTCTTTGGTGGGATTTTCAAGTGTTAATAATTTTTTGGCTAACTTTATACTGTTTAAATATTTTTCTTCATTATTATCTTTTTGCAGTTCTATTAGCTCTGTTTCTATCTGATGAATTTTTGCAAGCAATTCCTTTTTTTCCTTTTGTAACTTATTATAGAATATTCCAAAATCATCTGCTGATATAATCTTTTTTATTTTATCAGTATATACCTCTTCCATAGCTTTTTCATTTTGTTCTACTTTTTCCTGTAATTGCATTTCCTGCTTTTTCAAAATATTCTTTTTACTTTCAACCTTTTCTTCAGCTAGTTTGAAAATATTTATTATTTCATCTTCTGTATATCCTACTTGCTCAATTTCTTCTTTAATTGCCTCTTTTACTTTATTTACTATTATATTTTCTTCTATTGGTTTGCAAGTACAATTATTTTTATGAATATTTTTGTTTGAACATATAAAAGTTCTTTGTTCCCATATATAACCACTTTTTCTAACACTTTTTCTTATTCTGTATGTTGCTTTTCCTCCACATTCTGCACAATATACAAATTCTTTTAATGGCTCATTATTTGTTCTTATTATTGTTGTGCCTCTTTTATTTAATTTGTCTTGTGCTTTTCTCCAAGTTAGTTCATCTATAATAGGCTCGTGCATATTTTTTACAATAACATATTCATCTTTTTGTGTTGCTCTTACTTTTTCGACTTTATGACTTATCTTTTGAAATTTTCTTCCCACTATATTACCTATATAAACTTCATTTTTTAACATTTTAGCAATTTGTGGACTCTGCCATATATAACCTTCTGGATTTTTGCTTTTTCTTTTCATACACACAGGTATTTTTAAATAGACTGCTGGTGCTTCAATTTTTCTTTCATTTAACTTTTCAGCTATTTTTATCGTAGACATTCCTTTATTTACATACATATCAAATATCTCTTTCACAATTTCAGAAGCATATTCATCTATTATTAAGTGATTTTTTATTTCTGAATCTTTTTTATAACCATAAGGTGCAATTCCTCCTTGAAATTCTCCTTTTTCTATTTTTCTGTTTTTTACACTTTTTATTTTGTTTGATATATCTTGTGCATAATAGTCATTAAAACTCAATTTGAAAGTCAAAAATTGTAATCCATCAGGCTTTGCTGTATCAACATTATCTCCTATTGCTATATATCTTATATTGTTAGTTGGTAAATATCTTTCAAGGTAATATCCTGTATCTATATGGTCTCTTCCAAATCTGGATAAATCTTTTGTAATAATACAATCAATTTTTCCATTTTCTATATCTTCAAGCATTTTTTTAAATCCTGGTCTATTAAAATTTGTTCCAGTATAACCATCATCAACATATTCTCCACAGTCCTCTAATTCTTCGTGTTCTTTTATATAACTGTCTACTATGTCTCTTTGATTTTCTATACTTTCACTTTCTCTATCATCTCCGTCATCTCTTGATAAACGCAAATATTTGGCTACTTTATAATTATTTATTCTTAACATTTTCCCTCCTCCCCTAGAATAAATAACCATTTTGCTATTCCATTCTATTTTGTTTTTATTATTCAGTAAAATGTGCAAATTTAATTATTTTTTGATTTTTCCACATTTTTAATTTCTTTTATAAACATTTTTTCAAGTAAATCAGTTAAAATATCTTTTAAATTTTCAGTTCCATATATCTTTTTCACTGTATTTTTTTCATTTTCTGTATTCTCCATAATCTCATCCTCCTTGTCTATTTAAAAGTATTTTTGCAAGTCCAAAAATATGAATAATTTTTGTTAAATAGTTTTAATATATTTTTATAACAAATCTGGAAATAGTTTTGTTAAGATTAGTTCTGCTTCTTTTATTGTTCTTCTAGGATGATGTGAATGTAATTCTCGCAAAAATTCTTTTACTATTTTTTCTTCTGTTATATTTTTTTCTCTATTCATAAGTACATAAAATATACAGGTCGCATAAGATATGAAATCATCACTGTTTAAAAACCAATTAAAATTTATTCTTTTCAGTAAGTTAATGTTTACACCTTTTATTTCGGTTGTATCAATATTTTCTTTTGCTGTTTCCAATATATTTTTTAGTAAATCTTCAAAACCTTTATTTTTGCTTTCTTCTTTATACTTTCTATAACCTAAAATATAATAAGCTACTACTTCTTGAATAGCATATTCTTTATTTCTAATATCTTTCTTCATTCAAATTCTCCTTTCCTGTAAATCAACTGCTACTTTTAAAGCATTGTTTACTGATTTTATATATTTTTTAGGTAATCTCTCTATAAAGTTTAATAATCTTCTTTTATCTATAACTTTTATTTGTTCTGCCATTATTGTTGCGTCAAATTTCATTTTTCCAAATGGCTTTATTTTAATATGTGTTGGTATATGATATTTTTCTTCTACTCTTTTTGTTATTGGAACAACTATTGTTGTAGGACTGTATCTATTACCTAAATTATTTTGAATAATTAAAACTGGTCTTTTTCCTCTTTCTTCACTTCCTACGGTATGTCCTAAATTTGCTAAATATATTTCATTTCTTCTAACATTATTTACCATTCTTTTTCCTCCTGCTATCATATTTTTTTAAGTATTCCATTTCTTCATTGTTTTCCATTTCTCTTTCTTCTGCTGTTTTACACATATTTGCACCTACTATAACCAAATACATAAGAACAGCAATTATTATCATATCTATCAATAATATTTTAAAAATCATTTTCTTCATTTCCTTTCTCATATGTTGTAAGAACTCTAAATAAGTTTGAAGATATATTGATATATCACAATTTTAGAGTTCTTCATTTTTTATTTATATCTTTTATAATTCATTAGACAGATGTTTTGCTAACATCTTCATAGGTGGTATTCGGCATACCCCTGTCCGTTTTTTAACCGACTTGTACTCATTGCTTGGGACGCTTTTAACGCTCGTTCTATGACTATACAAAAGTTTCTTTCCTTTTACACTTTTTCTTCGCCTTATTAGTTGCAAGCTAATATTTAAGTAATATAATTATTACTAGCTCAAAGTAATCAAAGGACTGTATCTAATGAATTGTTATTTAATTTTCAATGTGCAACTTTTAAATTTCTTTTAAGAAAAACATTACGAGAATTACCCTCTCACTTGTTTGTGCAAAAAATTGAATTTTGTCAGGGTATATTTTTAAAATTTTTCAAAAAATTTTTTTAATTTTTTAATTCCCCATTCAATGCTTTCTTGTACCGATTGTTTTGAACAACTTTCTACTTTTGCTATTTCTTCCATTGTTAATTGATAATCGTAATATAAAAGAATTCTCCTTCTCTGTTCTTTTGTTAGAGTTTTTAATGCTTGTTCTAACTTTTTGCTATATATGTTTTTAATAACTATTTCATCAATATCTTCTGGTCTATCAAATGCTCTTTTATTTAATGTAATTTCTGTAACAGTATTTTGCTCATAATGTCTTTTTCGTTCTTGTATTTGCCTTGCGTCTTCTTTTTCAAATTCATCTAATTGTTCAAATATTTTTTTAGGAATTTCAATTTTTATTTTTTGGTTTATATTTGAAAAACTAACTTTATATATGTTTTTTGATTTATCACTATGTAAAGTATATGGATTATATTTATCCCTACTTCTTTTTGGTCTTTTGTCCATTTTATTTCCTCCATTCGATTTAAAATTTTTTAAATCGAATTTTGGTGGACTACGACAGCCACTATAAATAGTTAGAGTAGTCTTTCTAATTGGACAAAAAAAGAGGTCACAATTACCTCTAAAATTTATAGAAATAATTGTAACCTCTTTTTTTGGGCATACATATTTAATTGAAGAACTTTTAGCTTTTGTCCATCAACTCATTCACACTCTCCCACTATGGTAAGTAACACCTGTTATAGTGGAAGAAAAAGTATTATAAGTTGGTGTAACTAGCCAAACTTAAAACTTAAAATTTAAAATTATAAAACTTTTTCGTCAATTTTTGATTCACAATTAAAACAGTTTATATTTTAATTTTTTGTCTTTTGTTTTTGGGTGTAAATATCTGGTAGAATTTTATCATAATGTCTTTGTCGAAATTTGTTGTATTTTGTGAAAACGCAAAAAAAATATATAAAAAAGTCTTTTTTTGACATTTTTATATATTTAAAAATTCTATTATTTGCTTTCTTATTTATTTTTGCTATTATTCTCAATACTTTTAAAACTCTTGATAAGATTATCTGCTACATTAAAAAATTCTTCTTGTGTTTTTTTATCAAGTTTTTTAATTTCTTTAAACATTTCCTTATATTTAATTTCCAACTTTTTATCCATATCAAAATCATCCATTAAAAGATAATCATAAGATGTATCTAATTCCTTTACTATTTTTCTTAATAACGATAATGATGGGCATTTGTTTTTTCTTTCTATGTTTGATATATAACTTGGTACACTACCCACTTTCTCTGCTAATTCTTCTTGTGTTAAATTTCTTTTATTTCTTACTTCTAAAATTCTTTTACCTACATTGTTCTCCATAATATTACCTCATTTATTCTAATAATAGTTATATAATATTATTTTTGACATAATTTTAGAATAAATACATTTGAACAAAATTGTTGCTTATAGTAACATTGCAGGTAAAAAAAATAAACTACTTTTCTTTATCTTCTTTCTCTCTAGAATACTTTTCTTCAATATATTCTGCCTGTCTTTCAGTTAGTCTTTCATTTATCACAGCACATTTTAATAACGATTTTATATTTTCCCATTTCATTGTTTTACATCTCCCTTGTGCTGTTTTTTCTATATATTCCACTATTTCATCAAATATATAATATGGAATGTCAAACTCTGGATTTATTAGCTTTTCTTGTTTCATATCTTTCTTCCTTTCATATTTTTATATATGATAGCACTTTTCTTTTTGGAATTCAATACTTTTGCCAATTTTTGTTGTTTGTAATCCCCTTGTTTTATTTCGTTATTTGCTATATTTATTATAAATATTTTTTTGATTGGAGAATACAATGGATTTATCAAAAGCAATGAGATTAAGAATAAAAAATTTAATGACTGAAAATAAA
>CALXFF010000057.1 GCA_944387525.1 uncultured Clostridia bacterium
ACCTTTTTAATTTCAATACTTTCTGGGATTATAGGTGATTTATTTTTACCGTTCTGGAATGTTACTTCGGTGTGTACTGTACTTTTACTTATTCCAAATTTTTTTGCCGCTCCTCTTACTGTATCTTTTGAATCTATAATATAATGTGCAAGTTCTACTGCACGTTCTTCTATTGATACATTTTTCATATTGTTCTAACTCCTTTATGGAAATACTTTTGTTTAATTGTATTCCCATATATTTATCGTTAGAACTTTTTACAAACATCTTTACAATTTAATTCTTGGATATATAAAACTTGTAAACAATATAACTAACACAATTCCTAAAGAAAATCCAGCAATTACATCACTAGGATAATGCACTCTTAAATAAATCCTACTAATTCCTATCACTATTGGTATTAATGCCAATATGACACATAAAAAATTTCTTAATCTATGATTTTTAACATTCAAACAAACTAAATAAATAGCAAAACCATAAAAAGCCATATTATTAGTAGAATGTCCAGATGGAAAACTGAAACCAGTTTCATCTATCAAAATATCTCCAGTAATTGGCCTTGTTCTCTGAAATACCTGTTTTAAAAAAATATACACATATGTACTTATAGCTAAGTTAAGCATAATTCCAAGTGTTTCTTTTTTTCTGCCTTTATACAATAATATTATTACTGTAACTAGTAGTATAAAAAGTAAACCAAAAAATCCACCAATTTCTGTAATAATTACTAATATATTTGTCAGCATAGGTGATTTAACACTACTTATTGCATCATATATTTTCTCATCAAATCCATGTATATTACCATTCTCTACTGCAATCCATAAAGTAATAAAAATAGCAATCAAAACTATAACAATTCCAAATTTTATATATTTTTTATAATTTCTCTCTTTTGTTTTCTCCATTTAAAATATACAGTATATTAATAAAATATAATATACCTTTTACTCCCTTCTCTATTCTTTATTTATTATATCTTTTACAACCTCTCCTGCTATCATTAAACCTGCAACAGATGGAACAAAAGAAATACTTCCTGGAGCAACCTTCTTTCTAGTTAATTTATAATCATCTAATGCATCATATAATTCATTATCTGTTTTAATATTAAATTTATTTTTAATTAGCTCTTCTTTTGAATATAAAACTTTTAGGTTATCTATATTTCTCTTTCTTAATTCTTTTCTCATAACTTTAGCAAGCGGACATACTGTAGTTTTATAAATATCTGTAATTTCAAATTTTGATGAGTCTACTTTATTACCAGTTCCCATGCAAGATATGATTGGCACATTTTCCTTTTTTGCCCTTTCTATTAGTTTTATTTTAGTCGTCACTGTATCTACTGCATCAACTACATATGAAAAACTAGAGTTTATTATATTTTCTTCTCCATCATCAAACTCATTTCCTTTATATATTTCTACATTAGCATCTGGATTAATATCTAAAACACGCTCTCTCATAACTTCTACTTTACTTTTTCCAACTGTACTATGTGTTGCATGTATTTGCCTATTCAAATTAGTAATTGAAATATCATCTGGATCTATTAAAACTAAATTTCCTACACCTGCTCTAGTTAGTCCTTCTACCACAAAAGAGCCTACTCCACCTATTCCGAATACTGCAACTTTTGCTTTTTCTAATTTTTGTATTGCTTCTTTTCCTATTAACATTTCAGTTCTTTGATTCCACTTTTCTTGCATAATTAATCCTTTTCTTTATTAATATATTTAGGTTTCAAAAAGGGATACCTATAAACCTTTGTAATCATATATTTTCCAACGTTTATAGTATTATAACACAAAAAGTAGAAATATTAAAACTAATATTCCTACTTTTTATTGCTTTTATTCTATGTGTTGTATTCAGATTAATACATTCCATCCATTCCTGATGGCACTCCTTCTCCATGATTTCCACAATTACATTTTTGTTCTGGTGCATCTGTAACTAAACTTTCAGTTGTAAGTACCATTGAAGCTATTGATGCAGCATTTTGTAATGCACTTCTTGTAACTTTTGTAGGGTCTACAATTCCTGCTTTTTTCATATCAACATATTCTTCTTTTCCTGCATCAAATCCAACACCTACATTTGAAGTCTTAACTTTTTCAACAATAACTGCTGGCTCTAGTCCTGCATTTATAGCAATTTGTCTAGCTGGTTCTTCTAATGCTTTTAATACAATCTCAGCACCTAATTTTTCACCATCTTTTAGACTTCCTACTAATTTTTCAACTTTTGGTATAACATTAATTAAAGCTGTTCCACCACCTGCAACAATACCTTCTTCAACTGCTGCTTTTGTTGCAGATAAAGCATCTTCTATTCTTAATTTTTTATCTTTCATTTCAACTTCTGTTGCTGCTCCAACACCAATTACTGCAACTCCACCAGCAATTTTTGCTAGTCTTTCTTGTAATTGTTCTTTATCATAATCACTCTTCGTTTCATTAATTTGAGCTTTAATTTGTGCAACTCTATCAGCTATTTGTTGTTTATCTCCAGCACCATCAACAATTATTGTATTTTCTTTTTGAACTTTAACTTGTTTTGCACGACCTAATTGTGCAATTGTTGTATCTTTTAATTCTAATCCTAAATCTGATGTAATAACTTCTGCACCTGTTAATGTTGCAATATCTTGTAACATTGCTTTTCTCTTATCTCCAAATCCAGGAGCTTTAACAGCTACAACATTTAATACACCTCTTAATTTATTTAAGATTAATGTTGATAATGCTTCTCCTTCCATATCATCACAAACAATTAATAGTTTTCCTGATTCTTGCATTAAGCTTTCTAGTAATGGTAAGATTTCTTGAATATTACTTATCTTTTTATCTGTTAATAAGATATATGGATTATCTAAAACAGCTTCCATTTTTTCTGTATCTGTTGCCATATATGGTGATAAATATCCTTTATCAAATTGCATTCCTTCGACAACATTTAATTCTGTATTTGATGTTTTTGATTCTTCAATTGTAATAACACCATCTTTTGAAACTTTTTCCATTGCTTCTGCAATTAAGTTTCCGATTTCTTCATTGTTTGCAGAAATACTTGCAACTCTTGCAATATCATCTTTTCCATTAACTTCTGAGCTAATTTCTTTTAATCCTTCTACTGCAGTATTGACAGCTTTATCCATACCTCTTTTAATTGCCATTGGATCTGCACCTGCTGCTACGTTTTTAACACCTTCTTTAATCATGCTTTGTGCTAAAACTGTAGCTGTTGTTGTTCCATCACCTGCAACATCATTTGTTTTTGTTGAAACTTCTTTAACTAATCTTGCACCCATGTTTTCAAATTTATCTTCTAATTCAATTTCTTTTGCAATTGTTACACCATCATTTGTGATAAGTGGTGCTCCAAAGCTTTTATCTAATACAACATTTCTTCCTTTTGGTCCTAATGTTACTTTAACAGTATCTGCTAATTTATTAACACCTTCTAATAAAGATTTTCTTGCATCTTCTCCAAATTTAATAACTTTTGCCATTTTAAAATTACCTACCTTTCTTAGGGGACGGTCCTAAAAATCCCTGCTTTTAGGGATTTAGGGACGGACCTCAATCCTTTATTAAATAACTCTTTTTTTATTTATTTTACTCAACAATTGCTAATATATCTTCTTGTTTAACAATTATATAATCTGTTCCTTCATATTTTACTTCTGTTCCTGAATATTTGCTTACTATAACATTATCACCTTTTTTAACAAGCATTTCTTCTTTTTTGCCATCAATTACTTCTCCTGGCCCTACTTCTATTACTTCTGCTATTTGTGGTTTTTCTTGAGCAGCTTGTGCTAATATTATTCCACTTTTTGTTGTTTCTTCGCCTTCTTTCATTTTTATTAATACTCTACTTCCTAATGGTTTAA
>CALXFF010000058.1 GCA_944387525.1 uncultured Clostridia bacterium
GATCCACCATTTGAAAAAAGCAGTTTAGAGCCAGGATATATTAAAGCATATTTACCAGGAGTTAGAGAAAATGGAGGACAATACACACATGTATGCTGTTGTTATGTACAGTTTTAGAAAATATTGGTACTCTTAAAAATACATATTGTTATCGATTTGGTATGAAAAGTATTAAAAAACACACCTTATTGATACAAAATCAGTGAAAAGAATTAAAAAAACATAGATTTTAAATAAATGTGAAACAAATTTAAGAAAAAATACAGGAAAAGTTTCACATTTTTAAAAATTTGTGGTATAATATAAATGTGAAACAAAATTAAATAAATTAAGTGAAAATGTTTCACATTTGTAAGGAGGAAAAACATGGAAGAAAAAATTGAAATTATGAATCTTCTTCAAACTAAACAGATTCTTGAACATGAATTACAAACACTTGCATATGGATCAGTAGAAATAAGAGAAAATAATTCAAATAAATATATATATGTACATTATAGAGAAGATGGAGTAGCTTTAACAAAATATGTTGGAGAATATTCTGATGAATTATATAATTTAGTATTAAATAATAGCATTAAAGCAAAACAATTGAAAAAACAAATAAGAGAGATAACAAAAAAACTAAAACAATTAAATTATACAGAAGAAGAATTATCAGAAAAAGTAGAACAAAATATAGACTTTGCTAAAAGACATTTAGTAGATACAATCTATAAACAAGCTATATTAGAAGGTGTTGCAACTACATTTGCAGATACAGAAAGTATTATTGAAGGTGGAAAAGTAAATAATATGACATCTGAAGATATACTAAAAATAGTAAATTTAAAACATGCTTGGGAATTCATATTAAATAAAAATGTTATTTTAAGTGATACAAATTTTGCTTTATTATGCGAAATAAACAAAATGGTAGAAGAAGGATTTTATTATACAGCAGGTAAAGTAAGAAATACACCAGTAACAATAGGTGGAACAACATGGAAACCAGATTTGCCTATTGAAAGTGTAATAAAAGAAGAATTAGAAAAAATTTTTAGTAAGGAACTGGATGATATAGACAGAGCAATCGAACTTTTATTATATACAATGAAAAAACAAGTATTTATAGATGGAAATAAAAGAACAGCAGTAATTTATAGTAATCATTATTTGATTTCAAAAGGAAAAGGAATAATAGCAATTCCAGCAGAATTAACAGAAGAATTTAAGGATTTACTTATTCCTTATTATGAGGGAAGAGATGAAAAAGAGATAAAGAAATTTATTAAAGAGAAATGTTATATGAGTATATAGAAAAATGTTTCACATATTAAATAAACCTTAAGAAACAAAATCTTATGGTTTATTTTTTTGGCCTTAAAATTATATTAAAAGTAAATAAAAAAGTCACAAAATCGATTGTGGAGCGAATTAGAAAGAAAAGAAAGGAGAGTTATATGAGCAAATTGAAAGGGCTATGGATACCATTAAATATTTTATTGAATGAAGAACTATCTGACAAAGAAAAAATTGTATTATCAATGATTTCATATTTAAGTGATGAAACAGGAAGTTGCTTTGCAAGTAATAAATATATAGCAAGTATTGTAAATGTAACCTCCGACAGAGTTTCAAAAATAGTAAGTTCATTAAAGAAAAAGGGATATATAGAAGTTAAATTAAAATTTAGAACAGAAAGTAAAGAAGTAGAAAGTAGGCAGATTATTCCTAATAAAGAAAAGTTAAATGGGTATAGTGAAAAATACCTAGAGGGTATAGGTGAAAATAACTATTTAGATAGTCAAAAACAACTACACCCTATAGGTGAAAATAACGAAGATATAATAAATAATATAAAAAATAAAAATAATTATAATAAGGGAGCACTTAGGAAAAAGAATAACAAGGCTAACTTTGAACAGCGAGATTATACTGACTTTGACTTTACTAAATTATATGCAAATGCAGATGCATTTGTATAGATAAAATCAGCGACTAAAGTAGAAAAACTACTTATGTGGCTGATTTTTTAGTTAAAGTTGTGAATAGCAATTTTAACTAAAACCTAAAAAATATGTAGATATTTTTTAGGCAAAGGGGTGTGGGGAAAAGTTTATTTTTCCCTGCCACAACAAATACTTTTAGCGAATAGCGTAAAAAAGTATTGTAGTTGTGTTACAACACAAGTTAGGAATAAGCAATAATATAAAAATTTAGTTGTGTTTTTTAGCACGAGTAAGGAGGGGAGAAATGAGTTATGCGATAATAAGAAATACAAAATACAAAAGAGAAAATTTGAAAAAGAAACTAATATGTATATTGATTTAGAGAAACAACTAAAAAAAGAAGAAAGAAGAAATCAAATATTATTACTAATTGGATTTTTTATTGTATTGTTTATAATAGGGGGGATTGGTGAATTTATAAGACATAAATTCAATAAAAAGAAATAGTACAATTAAAATTATATAATTAAATAAATTCAAAGTTTACAAAATTTGCAAAATGCAAGAAAATGTGGTATTATTAACATAATGGCAATAGCCATGTTGAAACCGTTATAAAATTATCAGGAGGTATAAACTATGAAACGGTATGAAAAATTTGTGCTTGAGGCAGAAAAGGGTATAACCTTTGAAGTCTCAGAGGAAACAAGCGGAGAGTTAATTATCAGAGCTCTGAACATTGCTACAGCCAATGTCTACTCTACAAACTATGCAAATCCTCTAATTCCAGAAGGATATAAGCATGTCTGTGGAGAATGGAACAATGGATTTGTAATTGAAAGATGTTCTGATGGAAGCCAGTTTGTATGGATTCCTGTTGGAAGTCTCGACTCTAATGGAACACTTGATGGAGAACATTTTTCGGAGAAATTCGGCAGACGAAATTACATGAACGATGAATTTTCGGATGATGAATTCAATGAAGCTTTAAATGGTGAACTGCTTGAACAACTTGAAAGTGTCAAAAAATATGGGGGATTTTATATTTCTCGTTATAACATTTCCAAGAGTTTAGCAGGAAAACCGCAGTCGGTAAAAGGAGTTATGCCGTGGGTAAACATCAATTTTGATGATGCCAAGAAGATTGCATCCACTATCGAAGACAATGAAGCAGTTAAAAGTCATCTGACTTTTGGCGCAGAATATGATTCGGTATTGGAATGGTTTATCAAAACGGAAGTTAAAACTCTTGCTGAAATTGCAGAGGACTCTACTGAATGGGGTAATCATTGGAATACAGAGAATTCTCCAAGGAAAGTAGTTGAAACAGGAAGCAGAGAAAAATGGTGTGCTAATAACATCTACGACTTTGCAGGAAATGTGGATGAATGGACACAAGAACAGAACGAAAGTTCGTATTGTGTTATCCGTGGTGGCGATTACAACGATGATGGGGACAATTATCCTGTCGCCTATCGCTTTTACGGCAATGCTAATGACGACTATTTCATTGCTGGTTTTCGTGCCACGCTTTATATTAAGTAGCACTGACCACTGTAAAATTCTTTAATTGTATCCAAGCACAGACAGAGGGA
>CALXFF010000059.1 GCA_944387525.1 uncultured Clostridia bacterium
CAAGTATCTTCGTTACTATCTTCTTGAAGCTGTTAACTCTGTTATTAATCATGGTAATCAAGAATATTCTGATTTCTTCTATAAAAAATATTCAGAAGTAACTAAGTTTCAACGTAAAAGGGCACTCGCACTAACAGCTAGAAAATTTGTAAGATTGATTTTTTCTATGCTACAGAAAAATCAACTTTACATCAACCCAAAGGAGATGATTAAGTTAACGTAACTTTATATTTTCTAACAACATTTTACTTCCAATATTTACCAGCAGTATCGATTTTATTGGAAGTCTATTAAGTGAGCCCTTTTTATATTATCAATGTACAAAAAAATTAAAATTTTTTCAAAAATTATCTTGACATTTTACCAGATGTCTTTATATGAAATTAATTATAGTTTATCACAAAATCAAAAATAATTCAAGCGTATTTTTGCACAGAATCAAATATAATTTTAATGTAATTTTGCACAAAATCAAAGATAATGCGACAATTATTTCTATATTTATGCATATCCTATTGAAAAAATTGTTCTGAAATGTTACTATATATACAAATTAATCAAGATAAGGAGAATAATATCATGGAATTATTAAAAAACAAGCAAAAAATAAGAAATATTGTTGTAATTATAATAATTGCAATTATGTGTGGAATCATCTTTTTTTATCAAACTAAAAAAGTTGGATTTCATGAAGATGAAGGATATACGCTAGCATCTTCCGTAAATCCCACAAATGGATTAATGGTAGCATATGATGAAAGTGGAAATACTGAGGGTCCAGTATGGAAAACACGTGAATTTGTAAAAGATTATGTGACACTTGCTCCTGAAAATATTTTTAATTTTTGGGCTCTTTATCATAATCAAGCAGGAGATAACCATCCACCATTTTTCTACACTTTAGTACATTTTTCAACATTATTCTTTGGTGGAGAATTTTCAAAATATTCTGTATTTATTGTAAATATCATTGCTTTTGCTCTAAGCTGTTTAGTGTTAAGGCAAATATTAAAAGTATTGGATAAGGATAATCTTTCAATTCCTACATTGATTTTCTATGGCTTATCTATGGGCGCAATGTCAATGGTAATTTTCCAAAGAATGTATATGTTATTGACATTCTTTATAATGCTTTATTTTTATTACACTCTTAAACTGTATTTGAATGATTTCAAACTCACAAAAGGGCTTGTAATAAAACTGGGTATTACTACTGTTTTAGGCTTTTTAACACAATACTTTTTTGCAATTTATGCATTTTTCATTGCTATTCTTATGGTTATTCAAATGATTAGACGTAAAAAATATAGTGATATTAGGAATTATCTATGTTCACATCTTTTGTATGCTGTAATTGGTATTATTTTATTTGTACCTTGTATATATCATTTATTCTTTACAGATAGAGGTTTGAAGAACTTAGGTAATAGTGGATATTTAGACCATTTGATAACATATGTAAAACATCTGGCATATGCGTTTAGTGTAAATGATAATATGATTTTAATAAGTATTGTTTTAGTATTATTCTTTGCAGGAATTGTTTATCTATTTAAAAAATCTGATAAGAAGTTTGTGGTTTTATTAACTGTTCTTCCAAGTGTTTTTTACTTTTTCATTGCAGTTAAATTAACTTCTTTCCAAGAACTTAGATATATTATGCCTGTAATACCTTTTGTAGCACTTACTTTTATGCTTATTTTAGACAAGTTGTTACAATTCAAGTATAAGAATGCGGTAATAATAGCTATTGCAGTGATTTTATCAATTAATGGTATAATTTTCTCTAAACCAAAATTTTTGTATGAGGATTATGCTAAATGTTTAGAAATAGCTGAGGAAAATAGTGATAAATCTTTTGTGTATGTTTATGATAATTTCTTTAATCATATGCAAAGTTTGCCTGAGATGATGATTTATGAGAAAACTTTAATAGTTAATGTAAATAATAATGATATGCAATATTTGATTAATAATGATACTTTAAATAGTGAAGATTCATATATTTTATGTATTAAATGTTATATGGATAACGAATCAATTTTAAATGAAATTAGAAATAATACTGATTTTAAAAATATTACTCAAATTTATGAAGGCATTAATTCTTCTGAAACAATTGGTAATAACTTATATTTAGTTTCTAAATGATGATTTGGGGACGGAGGAAAAATCATTGCAAAGCATGATTTTTTCTCCGTCCCCGAATCATCATTTTTTCCACTCCATAACATATTCCTTTTCTCCGTGTAGCTTCATCAATTTGGATTTTAGTATTTTTAAATCCCATTGCAACATAGAAAAGTGTTGCATCTATATTTTTTTCATAAACATGTAAATTTAGATGAGAGTATCTTTCTTTTATATAGTTTATTAATCTTCTTCCAATTCCTTCTCTTAGACAATCATTTTTTACAAATAAAGCACCTATATATCCATCATCTAATAGACTTATAAATCCTTTTATCTCTCCATCTTCAGTATATACATATGTTTCTGAATTTTGTAAATATTCATTTTTTACTTTGTTGAAATTTTCAAGCCAATAATCTTTTTCAATAAATGGATGTGCTTTAAAATTTCCTTTTGTCCACAAAGTCATAACTTTTACGGTGTCTTCTTCTTTAAATTTTCTTATCATATGTACCCCCTTTTGAATTACATGTTATCAATAAATTCTTGTATTGATATTGCTTCTTTTTGCAATTGTCCAAGATTGTCTGTTTGCTCAATTTGTTGTAACACAAATTTTGAATAACATTCCATCAATTCTCTTAGTTCTTCATTTTTCCAATTTTCTAATGGTACTTTCTTATTATTCTTTAAATTTTTATTTATTTTTATTTGCTTAATTTGCTTTTTAGATTCTTCTTCCCTCTTCTTCATTTTTTCTAATTCTAAGTTTGACAATTCTTTTACTGAGCCATAATCTCCATGGCTTACACATGCAATCATATTTTTTAATATTTGGATATATTTTTCATTTTTTATCATACATTTCAGTCCTTTTTATTTTATAATACCTAATATGTTGTTTATTGTCGTCAGTGATACACTTAATATTACCATAGAGATATTAAATTTTCAAGCTTTTTTGATTTTAATTGTCATTTTATTTCATATGCAAAATTTTCATTGCCAATGCAACAACTTTTTTCTCAAAAGTGTTGTCATATTCTCGTTTTATATTTTTGTTTT
>CALXFF010000060.1 GCA_944387525.1 uncultured Clostridia bacterium
AGCCTCCAGCACCTGAAGACCGATGCCGGTGGAAAGATTTCTGGAATCGATCACATGGATCAGATCCTCCGCCTCCAGTTCCCGGGCAGCCATCCGCATCACATTGGCGGTGACAGACATCTCCCCGGAAATGCAAAAGCACACAATTTCCCGCTGTTCCTTCACATAAGGCGCGAAAGCTGCCGTCACATCCTCCATGGAGGCGGCTGACGTCTTCGGCGTGGTCTTGTTGGCATCCGACCACTGATAGATTTCGTCCGGCGTAATATTGACGCCGTCCAGATATTCCTTATCTCCCAGCACGATATGCAGAGGCAATATCGTGATATCATGTTTCTCCAACAGTTCCCTGGACAGATCACAAGTGCTGTCCGAAATGATTTTTACCATCCGTATACCCTCTCTTCCTTTACCTTTCCTTTGTATTCTACCACACTTTGCCCCTCAAATACACAGAATCTCTCATCTTTGCATATGGTAAAGAAAAAAGGAGTTTATCATTATGAGTATGCCAAAAATCGAATGTCCCAATATTGACAAATGCTGCGCCGCCTCTTCCCTTCTTCAGTCCATAGCTCTGGAGGAGACCGCCATTTCCCATATTCTCAACGCGGAGGGCGAAAAAATCCAGAAGGTGCTGGAGATGCACAACTGTGACTGCAAGGACATCCTGGAGGTCAACAAATCTGTCCAGGATACGGTCGACAAACTGACCAGCCTGGAAATCGTGTTGAAAACCAAACTGGATCTGATCACGCCGATTCTGGATGGCTGCCAGAAGAAGCCGCCAAAGGCAAAACCGGAGGACTGACCATACAGTCTGCAAAGGGGTTTCCAAAAACGAAACCCTTTTGCATTTTTCATATTTCCCCTTTTTCCAAGCACGACCGCATGCCTGACCCTTTCCTAGCATTTTCCCGTCAAATGGCCATAGCGTCAGTGTACAAAGGGACAATACGGTCGAGAAATGACTGACGCTACCATATTTGCCGGTTTCCCGGTTTGCCGACGTCTTCATTTCAAAGCCTCCGTCAGCGGGTCTTTCATGGGATATCTTCTGGTCCACTCCTTCGTTTCGGCATTCCGAACCACCTCCGACCGGTGCCGGTCCAGAAACTGTGTCAGGGCATACATGTCGATCCAGATCTCGTTGTCTCCCTCCCGCTGAGATTCGTCAAAGATCAACTGCATGCCGACATGCAGGTGGTAAACTTCAATATTGTTGACATTTTCCGTGGCGCTGTAACCGGTCCGTCCCACATAGCCGATCACATCCCCCGCCGTTACGATATCCCCCTGCTTCAGGCCCTCGGCATAGGGACGATCCTTTCGCATGTGAGCGTAATAGTAGTACCGCTTTCCATCGAAACTGCTGATGCCGACCCTCCAGCCTCCATACTGATTCCAGCCCAGCGCTGTCACTTCGCCGGATTCTATGGCCACGATGGGCGTCCCCGCCTCCGCCATCATATCATGCCCCAGATGCTGCCGCTCGCCTCCGTAACTTCGGGAGGCGCCGAAGTCATCGTAAGCCGTGTAAGAGAATCCCTTCGCAATAGGACTGAAAGCCTTTAAGCCGTACTTTTTCTCCTCCGCGATCTCGTACTCTCCCACCATCCCGGCGAGCGCCGCAGAGTATGCCTCGTAATAATAACGAAAATTCTTCTTATCCTTCCGCAGCTTCTCCGTGCCTTTCCTTCGCACCTGTTCTGCGGCCTTTTTCAGGTCGGACGCCCGGAAATCACTGAAATCTCCGCCGTATTCCGCCCCAAGATAAGCCAGAAGTTCCACCCATCCCACATGGTCTTTCTCCCCATAGCTGTCCACGTCCCACTGATAGGCCGCCTCCAGCGCCTCAAGGCTCACGTCGAAATCCGCCCATGTGATATAACCCTTCTCCCCGAAGGCTGACGCCGCGTCCTCACGAAAAAAGCTGCTGACGTGACGCAGCAGAAATGCCGCGCCGAATGCCAGCAGCAATAACAACAGAAGGAGGCAGAAAGATTCTGCACTCCTTCTCTTTGTCCATAAATTTCTATTCACAGATTCCCTCCGGTCATCCTCTCAGAACATATATATGCCGGGGTCCTGCGTTTATGCCTTCTCTTACTTTCCGTGAGCCTCGTCTACATATTTCTGGTAGATCGCGCAGACAGAGTCCGTGTCAAAGGACTGCACCTTCTCCACATACTCATCCCAACTGCTGTCCACACCGTTCTTGATCATCGCCGGAACTGTCTGATTCAGATAATCGGAAAGCTGCGTATATACGCTGTTCGCAGTCTCGTTCTCCTCATCGGTCAGCTTCGTGGAGTAAGCGGTCACATTGCCTGTGCTCACATATCTGCCGTATTCCTTGCGGCATGCCTGATAGGTCTCGCTCTCGCCATTGTCGATGGCGTAATCCAGTCCTTCGCCCACGCCGGTCATCTGCAGGCGGGCAGTCAGACGTCCTGTCATAAAGGCGTTGCCGTTTAAGGTGGAATCCTGCGGAATATTATTCACATAGGTCTTTACACCGTCCCGATCCTCCACATGATAGAGGCCTTCGGTAAATCCATACTCCTCATAGATATCCGGATCAAATTCCATACTCTCATACTGCTCCTGGCTCAGACCCATGCATCCCAGAAGAGCTCCCTCCTCGGTATAGCACCAGTTCAGATAGGTAAACAATGCCGGAAGGTTCTTGTCCTCAGCTTTTGTGGTAATGCCAACGCCGCCGCTAACCGGTCCCGCCGTCTCTCCGTAGAAAGCATCCGGCTCCTGATACATCTGTTCTTCTGTACCATACATATCGTTGATCGGGAACGCGCATCCCATCACGAAAGCATCCTGCTGGTCGGAAGCGTCCATGCAGGTGGTGCGGATCTTGGTTCCGGTGTCCCAAACCATGCCTTCCCACATGCCGACTTTACCCTGGTTGAAACCGCTCTGATTGATCATATAGAACAGATCTCCGGAACGGGTCTCAAACTTGGTGTCCAGCCATC
>CALXFF010000061.1 GCA_944387525.1 uncultured Clostridia bacterium
TAGAGAGTAATTCTTCTCGTATTTTGTTTTTCTTTTTTACAATTCTAATCATACCACACCATCCTTCCTTTTTCAAGCTAAAGGTGAGGACAAATCTCACTTCTTAATAACTTTTCTCTTTTTTTAACATTTAACTTTTTTTATTTAAGTTATTAAGAAGTGTAAAGATTTGTCGACGCGAAAAATTGCAAAGTAATTTTTCTGTGCAACGATATTTTTTCATTCTAGAAAATGTAATTTTCTAGAATGAAAAAAATCAACCTTTTACAGTTGATTTATCAATACTTTTCGTCTGGTGCGACGATTTTACTTAATGGAGCGGGTAGCGAGAATCGAACTCGCGCGACCAGGTCGGAAGCATGGCATTCTACCACTAAATTATACCCGCATTTTATAAAGATTCACTAATTTTATATACGTTGAATCAATTAACCTATTACATCATTAGATTAAAAAACCTTTCTCTTGTTATTATAACTTTTTTTACAAGCTTTTTCAAGTTCATTTCGAATTTTACTTGCTTTTTCTAAGAAAATGTGGTAAAATATTTACTGTTATAGTTTATTATTGACTAAGAGGAGGTGCAAAAGGAAATGCCAAATATTAAATCAGCTAAAAAAAGAGTTAAAGTAATTGAAAAGAAAACTTTAAGAAATAATATGATAAAATCTGCATATAAAACAGCTGTTAGAAAATTTGAAGAAGCTGTAAACTCTGGTAATATTGAGGAAGCTAAAGTTTTATTCTCTGAAGCTACTAAAAAAATTGACCAAGCATGCAGTAAAGGTGTTATTGTAAAAAACACAGCAGCTAGAAAGAAATCTAGTTTATCAAAAAAATTAAATGCAGCTATGGCTTAAGCAAAATAAAGATTATGCATAGTTTTTATTTAAGAAGGTTTCATATTATATATGAGGTCTTCTTTTTTGCTATATTGTTTTACTATTATTATATAATTCATCTGGACAAATATCTGCTCCGTTTTCCCATTCGATAGATAATCCAGATATTTTTACTGTTGCAAATTTATTTTCTTCTTTTAATTCCTTAAAAATTTTAAATTTAAAATATGGTTTTACATCTAATATTTTAATTTCTCCATTATCAAATTTTAGCTCTATTTGATAGTCTTTTAAAGGTTTTACATCTATAGCTTTTGGTCTCATTTTAATCACTCCAATCCTTTTATACATATATATACCATCACTCCTTTTATTTTTCAATTACAAATTTGTTTAATTTAATTCTGGAATTTATTTGAATAAAATAATTCGAACTTAATATGTGTCAACTACCTGCCTAAAACTTCCATTGTTTTTGTTATCATTTCATGTTACTATTATATAGTAATAGATAATGAATTTATATTTATAGAGGTGGATTATGATTAAGAATTTAATAAATAGTTTTAAAAGTTTTGATAAAGTTACTCATAAAATTTTAAAATATGGTTTAGAATTTTGTTTTGCTTTAAGTATGATTTCTGTTATTATTTTACTTACATATAATTTAATATTTGCAACTCCATCTTTATACTACATAGGTATTTCATTATTTAAGTTAAGCCTTGTTTTCGGTATTGAATTTATTATATGTAGTATTGTTGTGGATGGTATAAAAAAGCAAATGGTTTAAAGATATGTCCCAAAACGGACAAAATGTCTCAAAGGGAAACGTCCCCAATGAGACATTATTTTTTCAATTCTTCTAAGAACATTTTATTTAACATTTGTGGGTTTGCTTTTCCTCTTGTTTCTTTCATAGCTTGTCCTACTAAATATCCTAATGCTTTGTCTTTTCCACCTTTATAATCTGCAACAGATTGTGGATTTGCTTCTAATACTTTTAATACCACATCTTTTATTGCTCCTTCATCAGAAATTTGTACCCATCCTTTTTCATCAATTATATCTTCTGGATCTCTTGGGTGTTCAAACATTTCTACCAATACTTTTTTAGCAATACTTGAGCTAATTGTTCCTTTATCTATTAACATTACTAATTTAGCTAATTGTTTGCTATCAAATGGTATTTCTATTGGTTCCATCTCTGTTTCATTTAGTATTCTAGATATGTCTGATATAATCCAGTTATTTACTGCTTTTGGATTATTGCATATTTTTATTGCTCCCTCAAATAAGTCTGATAGGTATTTTGATGATGTAATTATATTTGCATCTTTTTCTGATAATTTATATTCTTCTAAATATCTTTGTTTTCTACTTTCAGGTAATTCTGGTAATGCTTTTTTAATATTTTCTATATACTCTTCTGAAAGTTTTATTGCAACTAAATCTGGATCTGGAAAATATCTGTAATCTTGTGCATCTTCTTTATCTCTCATTGGAAATGTTTTTCCAGACACGTCATCCCATCTCAAAGTTTCTTGTTCTATTATTCCGCCATCTTCAAGTACATCGATTTGTCTATCAACTTCATATTCTATTGCTCTTGTGATACTTTTAAATGAATTCATATTTTTCATTTCTGTACGAGTTCCAAGTTTTGTGTCTCCTTTTTTTCTTACAGAAACATTTACGTCTGCTCTAAGTGAGCCTTCTTGCATTTTACAATCTGAAACTTCAATATATTCTAATATTGATTTTAGCTTTCTTAAATAATTTTCCGCTTCTTCACTACTTCTAATATCAGGCTCTGATACTATCTCTATTAGTGGTACTCCTGCTCTATTTAAATCTACTAAACTTCCTCCTCCAAAATCATCATGGTTTAACTTTCCTGCATCTTCTTCAATGTGGATTCTTGTTAGTCTGATTTTTTTCTTTCCTTCGTCTGTGTCAATTTCTACATATCCATGTTCACATAGTGGTTTATCAAATTGAGAAATTTGATATGCTTTTGGTAGGTCTGGATAGAAATAGTTTTTTCTATCATTTTTGCTATCTCTTGATATTTCACAATTTGTTGCAAGTCCTGCTTTTACTGCATATTCTACAACTTTTTCGTTTAATACTGGTAATGTTCCTGGCATTGCCATGCATATTGGACATACATGTGTGTTTGGTGCTGCTCCAAATTCTGTTGGACATGAACAAAATATTTTTGTTTTGGTTGAAAGTTCTGCATGTACTTCTAGTCCTATTATTACTTCATAGTTATCTCTTGACATTTTCATTCCTCCTATCTCTTAAATTCTGGTTTATGATTTTCTCTAAATTTAATTTTTTGTTCAAATGTATATGCTGCATTTAATATTGTCTCTTCACAGAATTTATTTCCTATTAACTGCATTCCTACTGGCATGCCTTCTTTATCCACACCACAAGGGATTGAAATTCCTGGTAGCCCTGCGATATTAATTGAAACAGTACATATGTCTGCTAAGTACATTTCTAGCGGATTATTTGATTTTGAGCCTATATCAAATGCTACTGTTGGTGAAGTTGGTGTTAATATAACATCATATTTTTCAAATCCTTTATTAAATTCATTCATAACTAATGTACGTACTTGTTGTGCTTTTTTGTAATATGCATCATAATATCCTGATGAAAGCACATATGTTCCAAGGATTATTCTTCTTTTTACTTCTGGTCCAAATCCTTCACTTCTTGATTTTTTGTATATTTCTTTTAGGCTTTTGAATTCTTTTGTTCTATATGTATATCTAATTCCATCAAATCTTCCTAAGTTTGAACTTGCTTCAGCACATGCAATGATGTAATACGTTGCTAATGCATATTGTGCAATATCTAATGAGAATTCTTCAACTTCTGCTCCTAATTCTTTGTATGTTTCAATTGCTTTTTGCAATTGTTCTTTTACTTCTTCATTTATTCCTTCTCCAAAGAATTCTTTTGGAACTCCAATCTTTAATCCTTTTACATCATTTTTCAATGCTTTTGTATAATCTACCTTTGGTCTATCAGTTGATGTTGTATCTTTTTTATCATGTCCTGCAATTATATTTAATAACATTGCTGCATCTTGCACATCTTTTGTTATTGGCCCTATTTGGTCAAGTGATGATGCAAATGCTACTAACCCATATCTTGATACTAATCCATATGTTGGTTTTAATCCTACTACTCCACAAAAACTTGCTGGTTCTCTAATTGAACCACCTGTATCGCTTCCTAATGCCCATGGTACCATGTTGCTTGCGACAGCTGCAGCGCTTCCTCCTGATGATCCTCCTGGTACTTTGTTTAGATTCCATGGATTTCTTGTTGGATGAAAATATGAATATTCTGTTGATCCTCCCATTGCAAATTCATCCATGTTCAATTTTCCTAAATCTATCATGTTTTCATTATTTATCTTTTCCATTACTGTTGCATCATATGGTGATACAAAGTTTTCTAACATTCTTGAACTGCATGTAGTTTTTATTCCTTTAGTACAAATGTTATCTTTTATTCCTATTGGAATTCCTGCAAATTCTCCTGTTATTTCTCCATTTTCTACTTTACTTTGTATTTCTTCAGCACTTTTTTTAGCTTCGTCTGTTAACTCAGTTACAAATGCTTGTACATCTTTTTCTTTTTCATTTATTCTGTTTATATATGCTTCTGCTATTTCTTTTATTGTTAATTCTTTGTTTTTTAATTTTTCTTGTAATTCATGTACTGTTAATTCTGTAATATCCATTAGTCATGCCTCCTTTATATTTATTTTTGCTTTATTAAACTTCTGTCTAGTTTATTACTTTTGGTATTTTAAACATATGTTGTTCTTGCTCTGGTGCATTTTGTAATAAAGCATCATTATCTTTAAATATTTCTACTTCATCTTTTCTAAATACATTTTTTGCTTCATTTGCTCCTATTGTAATGTCTAAATTTTCTACTGGTGCATTATTTACTATATTTGCAAAATTCAAAATTTCTTCTAAGTTTTCTACATAGTTGTCAATTTCATTTTCTTCTAGTGTTAAATTTGCTAAATTTGCAATATGCAAAATTTCTTCTTTGCTTACCTTCATAGTAATCATCCCTTTCTATGCAAATTTCCTATATAATAAGGAAATTTTCCTAAATATGTTTTATATTATATACTTTTTTTTACAAAAAAACAAGCCTAAATTGGCTTGTTTTCAACATTTACGTTCATTTTTGTTTAAGGTCCGTCCCTAAATCCCTGCTTTTAGGGATTTTTAGGACCGTCCCCTAATCCCTATTTTAATTCAACTGTTGCTCCAACTTCAGCAAATTTAGCTTTTAAGTCTTCTGCTTCTTCTTTAGAAGCTCCTTCTTTAATTGTTTTTGGTGCTCCATCTACTAAGTCTTTAGCTTCTTTTAATCCTAATCCTGTAGCATCTCTAACTACTTTGATTACTTTTATTTTTTGATCTCCAGCTTCTGTTAATACTACATCAAATGATGATTTTTCTTCAGCTGCTTCTCCTGCTGCAGCTCCTGCTACTGGTGCAGCTGCTGCTACTGCAGATACTCCATATTTTTCTTCTATAGCTTTTACTAAATCAGCTAATTCAACTACTGTTAAAGCGTCGATTTCTTCTAATAATTTTTCTATTTTTTCCATTTTAAAATCCTCCTAATTTTTATTTTTAGTGTTTTGTACACTATTTCTAGTGATTTAAGTTCACCACTCTATTTTCTTTATTTCAAATTATTCAGCTGGTGTTGCTTCAGCTTCTGTTTTTGCTTCTTCTGCTGGTGCTGTTTCTTCAGCAGCTACTGCTACTGTAACTTTTTCACCTGCTTCTTCTTTTTGTTTTCTTACCTCATTAAGTGCAACTGCAACTTTTGAAATATTTCCAAGTAATGCTCCAGCAAGCATAGATAGTAATGTTTCTCTTGATGGTAATTTTGCAAGTGTAATGATTTCTTCTGTTGTCATTACTTTTCCATCAATTACTCCACCTTTTATTTGATAGAATTCATTATCTTTGCTATATTTGTATATTACTTTTGAAGGTTCTAGATAATCTTCTTTAGCTATTACAACTGCTGTTGGTCCTTCTAATTTATCATCTAATCCTTCAATACCGCATTCTGCTAAAGCTCTTCTTGTAATATTATTTTTTATGATTGTGTATTTTGCATTTGCGTTTCTTAAGTTTCTTCTTAATTCAGTATCATCAGCTACGTTAATTCCTCTATAGTCTGTTAAAAGGATTAATTTTGCTTCTTTCATTTCTTCTGCTAGTTTGCTTACTTCTTCTTTCTTTTGGTTTAGTATTTTTTCACTTGCCATTTGAATTTTCACCTCCCAGTATTTAAGGTTTTTTTACCTTTTGTAATTATATTTAGTAAATTTAAAAACACTCTTATAGTCTTTCCGAGGCTATAAGAGTGTTTTATAGAATTTCTATTTTATAATTTATTATAATAAATTTGTTTTATTCTATAATAACTCTTCTCTTTACCTCGGTAGGACTTACTTTTGCCTACTGTCTTTGGCAATTAGTTTTGGTCAATAAATAGACTTGGTCCCATTGTTGTAGCTATTGCTACACTTTTGATATATTGACCTTTTGCTGCTGCTGGTTTTGCTTTTATAATAGCATTGATTATTGTTTCATAGTTTTCTAATAATTTATCTGCTCCAAATGAAACTTTTCCAAATCCTAAGTGAATAATATTTGTTTTATCTAAACGATATTCAACTTTTCCTGATTTAATTTCATTTATTGCTTTTGTTACGTCCATTGTAACTGTTCCTGATTTAGGGTTTGGCATTAATCCTTTTGGTCCTAATACTTTACCTAATCTTCCTACAACACCCATCATATCTGGTGTTGCAACTACTACATCATAATCAAACCAGTTTTCATTTTGAATTTTTGGAATTAATTCTTCTGCTCCAACAAAGTCTGCTCCAGCTTTTTCAGCTTCTTCAGCTTTTGGTCCTTTAGCAAATACTAATACTTTTTGAGTTTTACCTGTACCATTTGGAAGTACTACTGTACCTCTTACTTGTTGGTCAGCATGTTTAGAATCTACTCCTAATTTTACATGTAATTCAACTGTTTCGTCGAATTTTGTTTTTGGCATTTTTTCGATTGTTTCTAATGCTTCTTTAATTCCATATTTTTTTGTTTTGTCTACTAATTTTACGCTTTCTGCGTATCTTTTTGACATTTTCATTTTATTTTACCTCCTTTGGTTTTAACGAGCTTTAAACTTAACTCTCCCAATTTAATTTTATTTTTTTAAATTTTTATTAGATTGTTGCTTTTCATTCATCTTCTTACTTTTAAAATTAATCAATAACTACTACACCCATAGACCTTGCAGTTCCTTCAACCATGCTCATTGCTGTTTCTATTGTTGCAGCATTTAAGTCTGGCATTTTTTGTTCAGCAATTTCTTTTACTTGTGCTTTTGTTATTTTAGCAACTTTATCTCTGTTTGGTACTCCAGATCCTTTTTGAATTTTTATTGCTTTTTTAATTAATACTGCTACTGGTGGTACTTTTGTTATAAATGTGAATGATTTGTCTTTGTATACTGTTATTACTACTGGTATAATCATTCCTGGTTGGTTTGCTGTTCTATCATTGAATTCTTTTACGAATTGCATGATGTTTACACCACTTGATCCTAATGCTGGTCCTACTGGTGGAGCTGGTGATGCTTTTCCTGCTTCTATTTGTAATTTAATTATATTTGATATTTCTTTTTCTGCCATTTTATATGGCACCTCCTTATTCTCCTTTTATTTATTTTTTTGTATTATTTAATTTTTTGAACTTGTGAAAATTCTAGTTCTACTGGTGTTTCTCTACCAAACATTGATACTAGAACTTTTACTTTGTGCTTTTCTGTATTAATTTCTTGTACAGTTCCTACAAAACCTTCAAAAGGTCCATTCATAACTTGTACTTGTTCATTTACTTCGTAATCCACATTAACTGGTATGTCTTCAAATCCCATATTTCTGATTTCATCGTCAGTTAATGGTATTGGGTCAGTTCCTGAACCTACAAATCCTGTAACTCCTCTAGTATTTCTTACTATATACCATGTTTGTTCAGTTACAATCATTTTTATTAATACATAACCTGGAAAAACTTTTTTTAGATTAGTTTTTCTTTTTCCATCTTTAATTTCAATTTGTTCTTCCATTGGAACTATTATATCGAAAAAGTAATCTTCTAATTCTCTGTTTTTTATTGTTTTTTCTAGGTCTGCTTTTACTTTATTCTCATATCCTGAATATGTATGTACTACATACCATCTTGGATTATTGTCATAATCTTTTTGAGACATTTAATAAGCCTCCTTTTCTATTGATTTGATAGCTGATTATTTAATTATTTTATTCTGCTTCATTAGTAGTTGTATCTGTATTTTCTGTATTTGTTTCTTCAGTTGTTGTATTGTCTTCTGCAGTTGTATTACCATCTGTTGTTGTATTGTCCGTTGTTTCATTAGAAGTAGAGTTTTCTGTAATTTCATTAGTTGTGATTACTTCTCTAATTTTGTCTATTCCCTTTTCATCTAATGTTCTAAATACTAAGTCTAATACAAATACGATTACTGCTGTGATTAGTACTATTGTTATAACTGCAACAGTATTGTTTAATAATTGTTTTGGTGTTGGCCAAACTACTTTTTTTAATTCAGCTTTAAAATCTTTAAAAAAGCTTTTTTTGTTTTTGCTGTTTTCTTGTTTTTGTACTTTATTATTTGTCTTGTTTACTTTACTTGTTTTTTTAGCCATTTTATATCCTCCTTAAAATAGCTTAACTATTTTGTTTCTTTGTGTGTTGTACGTTTTTTACAGAATTTACAATACTTAACTATTTCTAATCTATCTGTATTATTTCTCTTGTTTTTTGATGTCATGTAATTTCTTCTTTTACATTCTGTACATTCTAATGTTATATTTTCTCTTGGTCCTTTTGCTGCCATAATAACACCTCCGTATTTACCTATACTTTACTTTTTAAAACGATGTGAGCATATGTACGTAATTACATATGCTAGAATATTTTACCACTTTTCTTGTCCTGTGTCAATGGATTTTGCTAAATTTTCTAAGTTTTTCATCATTTTTTCTTTTTCTTTTTTTGTACTGAAAATCCAAACTTTCCTAATTTCTTTCCTAATGAATAATAATGTCCATTTGAATAAGCAATTAAATCACACTTTGATATGTCAAAAGCTCCTTTTTCATCTATGTATTTCTTATCTGCTCTTATTGCTAAAACTTCAGCAACAAACATATGATGTGATCCTAATTCCTTTATTTCTTTGACCTTACATTCTATTGATACTGGACTTTCTTTTATCATAGGGCATTTTACGAATTCTGCTTTTTCTTTGTGCAGATTCATTTCTTTAAATTTATCATATTTTGCTCCTGACCTTACTCCACACCAATCTGTCGCTTTTACTAAGTTCTTATTTGTTAGATTTATTACGAATTCTCCTTGTTTTTTTATTAAATTATATGAATATCTTGTTGGTCTGACAGAAATATAGACAGTTGCAGGGTTGGTATTTAATATACCTGTCCATGCAACTGTTATAATATTTGACTTTTCCATTGTTCCACAACTTACCATTACTGCTGGTAATGGATATATGAATGTTCCTGATTTCCATATTACTTTATTACTATTATAATTATTATTACTCACGTTCGTCTCCTTCTTTTTCTTGTTTTCCTTGTTCTTTATTTCTTTCTTCATAGAATTTCATAACTGCTGATAATTCTTCTCTTCCATCTAGGTATCTAAAATAATTGCCATTGTTATCTTTTAAAGGTTCTCCTAGATATCCATTATTATATTTTGAACATTCCCTAATTGCTTCTTCTGACAACATTTCATTTGCAATAAATTTATAATATGCTTCGTTTTGAAATACTCCTGTTTTTTCATCTACACCTAACTCTAATATATTTAATCCCGGAATATAAACCTTATCAGTTGTTTCTTCACCTTTTATTATTCTAGTTATTTCATATTCTCCAATTTCATCTTTTACTCCAAATGAATCTTCATATCCTATTCTTCCTACTTTTTGAATTAACATTTCTTGTCCATTTTCTCTTGATATAATAACACCAGGCAATTTTGATCTGTCATTTTCTTTCGTAAAATCTTGATATTTTAAGGTCACAATACTTGATGGCTCATAATTTCCACTTCTATCATATTTTATTTTAAATATTTCATCTTCAATAGCCTTTTGTTCTTTTCTTTCTATATCTGCTAATTTTTGGTTATATATTGCTCTTTTTTCTTTTGTTGCAATCTCTTTATATGCTCCCTCTATTGTTCTTATCTCTAATTTTAATTTTTGTTTTGCAGCAAATTCATTTTTCTTATCAGCATTTACCTTTTTTTCATATTCTACTTTTGCGAATTCAATTAATCCTTCTTTTTGTTGTAATAACAAGTTATCTATATTTTCTGATTTCCTTGTTCTATCATCACATCTTCCCTTTGAAATTTTTAATATTTCATATGCATTTTTCTTTTTAGGTCTATTTCTCCTAATTCTATTTTTTATTTCTTCTAATACTTCACCTGGTACTTCATCTAATATGTTTTTTTCTTCACTTTTACTTGAATTTCTGAATAGTATAGTTTCTTTAGATTTATCTACTATTTCTAAAAATGCATTGTACTTTTCTCTATGTTCTTTATCAAATATTCTTTCGTATGCTTTTTGTATATTTTCAATTTCTTTTTCTGATTTTTCAATTTCTCTATTTATTAATATCTTTTCAGATAGGCTTGAAGTAGCTTCTAATTTTTGTTTTTCTATTTCTATTTTTCTAGATATTCTTTTTATTGTTTCCAGTGCTTTTTCTTTTATAAAGTCATCTTTTTCTAATTCGTCTTTTTTTCTATCTATTGCTACTTTATTTGTTCCTACTATTTCATATGCATTTGTTTTATCTTCCATATTTCTCATTCCTTTCCTATGTTAATACAATACTATTTTACCATATTTACAGAAAAAAATCAAAAATATGGAAAATTTTTGATCATAAACAAAAAAAATCTAGCAACAACCTATCTTCCCAGCAGGGTAACCCACAAGTATTTTCGGCACATTTAGGCTTGACTTCTGTGTTCGGGATGGGAACAGGTATTACCCTAAATGTCATCGTCACTAGAAAATTATCGTATGCAATTATATAAATAAAGCACACTCAAAAATACATAGATGAAATTTTTAGTTTTAAGATCTATTTTTCTCTAAAATTGTGGTTAAGCCCTCGATTTATTAGTATTGGTCAGCTTAATGTATCGCTACACTTACACCT
>CALXFF010000062.1 GCA_944387525.1 uncultured Clostridia bacterium
AGACCACAAAAATATAAAACTAGAGAATATAATAGATGTAAATTATGTGGTAGACCACATGCATATATTAGAAAATATGGTATATGCCGTGTATGTTTTAGAGAATTAGCTCATAAGGGAGAGATTCCAGGGGTTAAAAAGGCCAGCTGGTAATTAAAACAGATTAAAAGCAGCAATCTGCACATTTTCGCTATTTATTTCAAACCTCGATGTACAATAGTACACCTTCGGCTTGCAATAAATAACAAAAATGCACATCTCACTACTTTAAATCAGTTTTAACAAATTAATGAAAATAAAAAAGGGTGAATCATTAACCCTGTCAAAAAGAAAGAAAAGGAGGTTAGTAACTAAATGAATACTACAGATCCAATTGCAGATATGTTAACAAGAATTAGAAATGCAAACAGTTCAAAACATAAAACAGTTGATATTCCAGCATCAAATATGAAATTAGGAATAGCTGAAATATTATATAAAGAAGGATATATAAAATCTTTTGAAGAAATAAAAGATGATACACAAGGTATTATCAGAATAACATTAAAATATGATGAAAAAGGAACAAGAGTAATCGATGGTTTAAAAAGAATCAGTAAACCAGGATTAAGAGTATATGCTTCAAAAGAAGAATTACCAAGAGTATTAAATGGATTAGGAGTAGCAATTATTTCTACATCAAAAGGATTAAAAACAGATAAAGAAGCAAGAGCTTTAGGAATTGGTGGAGAAGTATTAGCTTACGTTTGGTAATTATAAATATAGAAGAAATAAGATTGCAGGGCGAATCACCTATTCACGAGGGGAGGGGACATTCCTTAAACTAAGTGGAAGTGACCAAGAGGTAAAGGTGTGTCCCCTGTCAGAAGAAGGAGGGAAAACTAAAATGTCAAGAATAGGAAACAAACCTATAACAGTACCATCAGAAGTACAAGTAAAAATCGATGGACAACACATTACTGTAACAGGACCTAAAGGAACATTAGAAAGAGACATTCATAAAAACATAACAATGGAAATGAATGAAAATGTTATAACATTAAAAAGAATAAATGACGAACCAGCTAACAAAAGTTTACATGGTTTAACAAGAACATTAATTCAAAACATGATTATAGGTGTAACATCTGGTTATAGCAAAGAATTACAAATCAATGGTGTTGGATATAGAGTTGTAAAACAAGGAAATAACTTGAATTTAACATTAGGATATTCACATCCTGTTATATTCGAAGCACCTGAAGGAATCAGCTTTGATGTACCTAATGCAAATACTATAATAGTTAATGGTATTGATAAAGAATTAGTTGGTCAAACAGCAGCTGTTATTAGAACAAAAAGACCACCTGAAGTTTATAGAGGTAAAGGTATTAAATATGCTGATGAAGTTATTAGACGTAAGGAAGGTAAAACTGGTAAATAAATTAATTTTGATTGAAAACGGCAATATGCACATTTTGTTTATCCAGTTCAGATTTCGACGTACCATCGTACGCCTTCAATCTGTACTGACTAATCCAAAATGCACATTTTACTATTTTGAATCAAAATTCAAATTATAACTGAAATATAAAAAATATAATTAATAATCAAATTTTTATTATAAAACTTAAATAGTATAGCTCAATTTTTTAGAAAGGAGTAATTAAAAATGGTTAAGAAAACAGATAGAAAAATGGAAAGAACAAGAAGACATATTCGTGTTAGAAGAAAAATATCTGGAACTGCTGAAAGACCAAGACTATGTGCATATAGAAGCAATAGCAACATATATGTACAAGTAATTGATGACGTAGCAGGAAAAACTTTAGCACAAGCATCAACATTAGATAAAGAAATCAAAACTAAACATTCAAATAAAGCAGCCGCTAAAGAAGTTGGAGCATTAATTGCAAAAAGAGCAATGGAAAAAAATATCAAATCTGTTGTATTTGATCGTGGTGGATACATATATCACGGAGTTGTAAAAGAATTAGCAGAAGCTGCAAGAGAAGGCGGTCTAGAATTTTAAGTTAGGAGGGAAAACAAAAACCAATGGAAGATAAAAGAGAATTAAAAGAAAAAGTAGTTGCCATAAACAGAGTTGCAAAAGTTGTAAAAGGAGGAAGAACATTCCGTTTCAGCGCAGTAGTTGTAGTTGGTGACGAAAATGGTCATGTTGGAGTTGGAAATGGTAAAGCTGCAGAAGTTCCAGATGCTATTAAAAAAGCAATCCAAGAAGCTAAAAAGAACTTAGTAGAAGTACCAATAGTAGATACAACAGTACCACATGAATATATTGGAAAATTTGGAAGTGCGAAAGTTATGTTAAAACCAGCAGCAGTAGGTACTGGAATTATCGCAGGAGGAAGCGTTAGACCAGTTATGGAACTTGCTGGATACAAAAACATAAGAACAAAAGTTATAGGAACAAACAATCCAAGAAACGTTGTATATGCTACATTAGAAGGATTAAAATCAATGCAAACAATAGAACAAGTTGCTAAAAAAAGAGGAAAAAAAGTAGAAGAAATAGTATAATTAATTGGACAACAAAAATAAAATACAGGGCGAATCACCAATTCACGAGGGGAGGGGACATTCCTTAAACTAAGTGGAAGAGACCAAGAGGTAAAGGTGTGTCCCCTGTCAAAAAGAAGAAGGAGGGAAAACCGAAAATGAAGCTAGACGAATTAAAACCAGCTGTAAAAAAAGTAAAAAGAAACAGAGTAGGACGTGGAATTGCATCTGGAAATGGAAAAACATCAGGAAGAGGACATAAAGGTCAAAAAGCAAGAAGTGGTGGAGGAGTAAGAAGAGGCTTCGAAGGAGGACAAACACCACTATATAGAAGACTACCAAAAAGAGGATTCAACAACATAAATAGCAAAAACTACACAGAAGTAACTCTAAAAATGCTAAATAAATCACAAGCAACAGATGTAACAGCAGAAACTTTACTTGCAGAAGGAATAATCGGAAAAATCAATGATGGAATAGTTGTTTTAGCAACTGGAAAATTAGAGAAAAAATTAAACGTTAAAGCCGTTAAATTTACAGCTAAGGCAAAAGAAGCAATCGAAGCTTTAGGTGGAAAGGCTGAGGTGATTTAATTGTTTAAAACTATAAAAAATGCATTTAAAACACCAGATGTTAGAAAAAGATTATTATATACATTATTATTAATAGTAGTTTTCAGATTTGGATGTTATATAACAGTACCAGGAGTAGATAGCATAGCATTAAGTGATGCAATGGGAAATACAACAGGTATTGCAAGTTTAATTGACACTATTTCTGGAGGAGCATTCTCTAGATTCTCAGTATTTGCAATGTCAATTACACCATATATCACAGCATCAATAGTAATCCAACTTTTAGCAATGATAATACCATCTTTAGAGAGATTAACAAAAGAAGGTGGAGAAGTTGGAAGACAAAAAATCAATAAATATACAAAAATATTAACAATTATATTAGCTTTAGTTGAAGGAATTGGATTATATTTATCATATAAATCAGCAGGAATATTTGTTGATGATTCATTCCTTACAGGAGCATTAGTTGTTACGGGATTAGTAACAGGAACATCTATTCTAATGTGGTTAGGAGAACAAATAACTGCAAAAGGAATAGGAAATGGAATATCATTATTAATCTTTATTGGTATCATATCAGGATTACCAAGCTTACTTACAACATTATGGGGATTAATCATGCCAGAAGCAGGATTTAGTACAACAGGACTATTAACTGCAATTGGTATAGTAATTGGAGCAATAATCTTAGTTGCAGGAGTTGTATTTGTACAACAAGCAGAAAGAAGAGTACCTGTACAATATTCAAAGAAAGTAGTAGGAAGAAAAATGGTTGGTGCACAAAGCACACATATACCATTAAAACTTGCTATGGCTGGAGTTATGCCAGTTATCTTTGCTTCATCATTTATGACATTCCCAGCAATGATAATCCAAATATTTGTACCAGATATAGCAAATCAAACAGGATTTTTAGCAGGACTATATAATTTCTCAATTGCTACATCAACATCAAATGTAGGAATTGGATATTCAATAGCAAATGCACTTGTTTATTTACTATTAATTATAGGATTCACATTTTTCTATACTTATGCTACATTTAATCCAGCAGAAGTATCAAACAATATAAAGAAAAATGGTGGATTTATTCCAGGAATTAGAGCTGGAAAACCAACAACACAATACTTATCATCAATAATATCAAAATTAACATGGTTTGGAGGATTATTCTTAGCAATAATCGCTATAATTCCAATGTTATTGAGATTTACAAACCTAAACATTGCTTTTGGTGGTACATCAATACTAATCGTAGTAGGTGTAGCTTTAGAGACAGTACAACAACTAGAATCACAATTAGCAATGAGACATTATAAAGGTTTCTTAGAAAAGTAGAGAAAGTAAAATAGTGAACTTAAGATAATTTTACATTATTTTATAATGCAAAAAAATCTTAAGTTCACAAAGATTTTAATAATTTTTATCATGTATATTAATTAATAATAAATATGATAAAGATTATTAAATGTTTTAAAGATATAAAATATTTACTTAATCTAAATTAAAACAAAGGAAGTGTTAAAAGTATGGTAATAATAATGCTAGGAGCACCAGGGACAGGGAAAGGAACTGTTGCAGGTATACTAACACAAAAATTAGGAATACCACAAGTTTCAACAGGAGATATCTTTAGAAAACACATAAAAGAACAAACAGAACTAGGAAAATTAGCAGATAAATATATATCAAAAGGACATTTAGTACCAGATGATGTAACAATAGATTTAGTTAAAAGTAGATTACAAGAAGATGATGTAAAAAACGGAATTATACTAGACGGATTCCCAAGAACTGTTGTACAAGCAGAAGCTCTAGATAAAATGCTTGCAGAACAAGGAAGAAAAGTAGATATGGTAGTTAATTTAACTACACCAAAAGAAGAAATAATAGAAAGAATAATAAATAGAAGAATATGTTCAAATCCAGAATGTAAAACAATATATAATTTGATATTAAATCCACCTAAAGTTGAAGGAATTTGCGACAAATGTGGAAGTGAATTAATACAAAGAAAAGATGATAATAGAGAAACTGTAGAAGCAAGACTTGAAAATTATTTAAATGTAACAAGTCCATTAGTAGAATATTATACAAAAAAAGGAAATTTAAGAACAGAAGTTGTAAGCAAAGATATTAATAGATTGGGTAAGGATGTGGCTGAAGATATAGCTAAAGAGTTCTAGGCTAGTTGAAAAATAAAATTTAGTAGAAACTATTTGGAAAAGAATTAAATTTTGGCAAGGAAAACGAGTTTGAAATTTATGAGACGTACTAATTGTACGTTGATTAAATTTCAAATGAAGTTTGACGCAGACAAAATTGTAATTATTTTTCAAAGAAAGGGAGACGAGAAAATTGGTAACAATCAAATCAAAAAGAGAAATTGAACTAATGAAAGAAGCATGCAAAGTAGTAGCCCTAACATATCAAGAGCTAGAAAAAAGAATAAAACCGGGAATGACAACATGGGAGCTAGACCAAATTGCAGAAAAAACAATGAGAAGTTTAGGAGCAATACCTGCAGAAAAAGGATATAATATAGGAATAAAAGGAGTTCCACCATATCCAGCAACTTTGTGTGTATCAATAAATGATGAAGTTATACATGGAATACCATCTAAAAATAAAGTAATTAGAGAAGGTGACATCGTAAGCATTGATACAGTAGCTTTAAAAAATGGATTTAATGGAGATGCAGCAAGAACTTTTATAGTAGGAAAAACATCAAAAGAAGCTGAAAGATTAGTACAAGTCACAAAACAAGCATTTTTTGAAGGAATAAAATTTGCAAAACCGGGATATAGAATTGGTGATGTATCACATAGAATTGGAGAATATGTACGTTCACAAGGATATAGTGTAGTAAGAGAATTCCAAGGACATGGAATAGGAAGAGAAATGCATGAAGATCCAGGAATACCAAACTATGGAAAAGCGGGAAGAGGAATTAGGCTAGAACCTGGTATGACACTTGCAATAGAACCTATGGTAATACAAGGAAAACCTAATATACTACAACTAGATGATGGTTGGACAATTATAACAGAAGATGGAAGTTTGGCAGCACATTATGAAAATACAATTTTAATTACAGAAAAAGAGCCAGAAATATTGACAATACTTTAAAAATAGTGTATACTATAGTAGTTATAATGCAAAATAGCCCTATTTTGCACAAAAAAAGAGAAAGAAACTTAGAAAAATAGCTCTTTAAGGAGGTTGAGATAATGGCAAAAGAGGATGTTATTGAAGTAGAAGGTACAGTTGTTGAGACTTTGCCAAATACAAATTTTAAAGTAGAACTTGAAAATGGACATCAAATATTAGCACATATATCAGGAAAACTAAGAATGAATTATATCAAAATATTACCAGGAGATAAAGTAAAAGTAGAACTTTCTCCATATGATTTAACTAGAGGAAGAATTACTTGGAGAGCTAAATAGGATAAAGTTAGAAATTAACCCAAAATATATATAAAATATATGACTAGGAGGTGCAAAAAATGAAAGTTAGACCATCAGTTAAAAAAATGTGTGACAAATGTAAAGTAATAAAAAGAAAAGGTGTGATTAGAGTTATTTGTGAAAACCCTAAACACAAACAAAGACAAGGATAGTCTTTAAAAAAGTTCATAACACAAATTTTGGTAGCGGCTGAGAACTAAAAGTTCTAATATCAGATTTGTGTTTATATATATGTCTGGAAGTTTTAAAGAGACTGGGGTAAACACCAGTAGCATTTCACCTTTAAAAATAAAGGACAACCAAAAATTATAAAAAATCAATGGAGGTGCAAAAAAACATGGCTCGTATAGCAGGAGTTGACTTACCTAAAGAAAAAAGAGTAGAAATAGGACTTACATATATCTATGGTATAGGAGTATCAAGTTCTAGAAAAATCCTAGAAAAAGCTGGAATCAATCCAGACACTAGAGTTAAAGATTTAACAGACGAACAAGTAAATGATATCAGAAAAGTAATTGACGAATCATATACTGTTGAAGGTGATTTAAGAAGAGAAGTTGCTCTTAACATCAAAAGACTTACTGAAATTGGATGTTATAGAGGACTAAGACATAGAAGAGGTCTTCCAGTTAGAGGTCAAAGAACAAAAACTAATGCTAGAACAAGAAAAGGTCCTAGGAAGTTGGTTAGTAAATCTAAAAAAGCATAGCTAAATCGATTAAAAGCAACAATCTGCACATTTTCGTAATGTATTCCAAACCTCGATGTACAACAAGTACACCTTCGGCTTGTAATCCATTTCAAAAATGCACATCTTATTACTTTTAATCAATTTATCAGTAGATGATTTTAAATTTGAAGATAATAACTAAAAAACTAATAATAAATAATTAGAATTTAAAGTGAAAATTTGTGTAAGGAGGAAAGAAGCAAAATGGCTAAAAATGTAACAACAAAAAAAGTAGCTAGAAGAAATAGAAAAAACATCGAAAAAGGTGCAGCACATATTCATTCTAGTTTCAATAATACAATAGTTACAATTACAGATACACAAGGAAATGCAATTTCATGGGGAAGTGCTGGAGGATTAGGATTCAAAGGTTCTAGAAAAAGCACACCATATGCTGCTGGTCAAGTAGCAGAAACAGCTGCAAAAGCTGCTATGGAACATGGATTAAAAACAGTAGAAGTATTTGTAAAAGGACCTGGTTCAGGTAGAGAAGCTGCAATTCGTGCACTTCAAACAGCAGGTCTAGAAATAAGTGCTATAAAAGACGTAACACCAATACCACACAATGGTTGTAGACCACCAAAAAGAAGAAGAGTGTAATTAAAGAATGAGAAGAAAGGAGAAAAATATAAAATGGCAAGATATAAAGACGAGCAATGTCGTAGATGCCGTAGAGAAGGACAAAAATTGTTCTTAAAAGGTGACAGATGCTATACAGACAAATGTAGTATTTCAAGAAGAAACTATGCACCAGGACAACACGGACAAAAAAGAGCAAAACTTTCTGAATACGGAACACAATTAAGAGAAAAACAAAAAACAAAAGCATATTATGGAGTTGGAGAAAAACAATTTAGAAAATATTTTGAAATGGCTTCTAATAAAAAAGGAGTAACAGGTGAAAACTTATTACAAATATTAGAAAGTAGATTAGATAATGTTGTTTATAGATTAGGTTTCGGAACATCAAGAGCACAAGCTAGACAATTTGTAAACCATGCACAATTCGAAGTAAATGGTAAAAAAGTAGATATTCCATCTTACTTAGTAAAAGCAGGAGATGTAATTACAGTAAGAGAAAACAAAAAGGATAACGCTACTATCAAAATAAATGTTGAAGAATCTAGCAAAAGACCAGTTCCAGCATGGCTTGAAAGAGATAGTGAAAAACTAAGTGGTAAAGTAATCAGATTAGCTGCTAGAGAAGACATTGATATTCCAATCGAAGAACATTTAATAGTAGAGCTTTACTCAAAATAATAGAACAAATATATAAAACATTAAACAATTTACTTAAAGAACCAAAAAAGGTTTTAAAAAGTTTGAGATATATTCTCGAATATTAGGAGGTAAAGATGATAGAATTTGAAAAGCCAAATATTGAATGTCTAGAAGTTAATGATGCAAACAATTATGCAAAATTTGTATGCGAACCATTAGAAAGAGGTTATGGAGTAACAATAGGAAACTCTCTTAGAAGAATATTACTTTCATCACTTCCAGGATGTGCCATAACGAGCGTAAAAATAGATGGAGTTTTACATGAATTTTCTACAATACCAAATGTTGTAGAAGACGTACCAGAAATAATAGTAAACTTAAAAAATGTAAGACTAAAATTTAACGAGAATGAAGAAAAAATATTAAGAATTGATTTCAAAGGTGAGGGAGAAGTTACAGCAAGTGACATCATAACAGATGGAACAGTTGAAATTTTAAATCCTGAATTACATATAGCTACAGTTTCACAAGGTGGAAGCCTAAAAATGGAAATGACAGCTGATAGAGGAAGAGGATATAACTCATCTGAAAAAAATAAAAAAGAAAATCAAGACATATCTGTACTTCCAATAGATTCAATATACACACCAGTAAAGAAAGTAAATTATCAAGTTGAAAACACTAGAGTTGGACAAATGGTAGACTATGATAAATTAATTATTGAAGTATGGACAGATGGTAGCTTAAAAGCACATGAAGCATTAAGCTTAGCTGCAAAAGTAATGACAGGTCATTTAGAATTATTTATAGACCTATCAGAAGCTACAAAAAATACACAAGTAATGATAGAAAAAGAAGAATCTAAAAAAGAAAAAGTTTTAGAAATGTCAATAGAAGAACTAGAATTATCTGTAAGATCATTTAACTGCTTAAAAAGAGCTGGTATTGCAACAGTAGAAGATTTAACTAACAAAACAGAAGCAGATATGATGAAAGTTAGAAATCTAGGTAAAAAATCATTTGACGAAGTAACTGCAAAACTACATTCATTAGGATTAGATTTTGCAAAGGATGACGAATAAAGGAGGGTAATAAATTGGCTACTAATAGAAAACTAGGAAGAACTACTGACATAAGAATGGCAATGTTAAAAACTTTAACAACAGATTTAATATTAAATGGTAAAGTTGAAACAACATTAGCAAGAGCAAAAGAAGTAAAAGCAATAGCTGATAGCATTATTTCACTTGCAATAAAAGAAAAAGATAATTTTGAAATGGTAGATGTTAAAGTAGTAAAAGCAAAACTAGATTCAAAAGGAAATAAAGAAACAGAATTAGTAAAAAGCAAAAATGGAAAAGAATATTTAAAAGTAGTAAAAGAAGAAACTACTGAAAAAAGACAAAAAGACATGCCATCAAGATTAAATGCAAGAAGAAAAATAATGAGAAAAATAAATAAAGTTAAAGATAGCGAAGGTAATAATATAGATTTACCATCAAAATTATTTAACGAAATTGCTCCAAAATATGCTGGTAAAAATGTAGGTGGATTTACACGTATCATTAAAGCTGGTCCAAGAAGAGGAGACGGAGCAGAAATGGCAATATTGCAATTAATTTAGTTTTGTAACATTATCAGAGATAATGTTACAAAAATGTAATATAAATGAAATATAAAACTTATTGACTTAATTATTATGTTTGTATACAATATAGATATAACAATTGAGTCTTTTTTTGTAAATTGGAAAAATAATAAAATAAACTAAAAATACATTTTTTAGATTTTATATAATAAAAACAGAATACTATTTACAAGAATGGAAATAATTAATAAGAGCATAATTTTGTAATATGTAATATGTCAATATTTATTAGTAAAATACTTACTACAATCAACATAAAGCCAAATATTGAACCAAAGAAGTAGGAGATGTTTATAATGTATAAAACAGGAAAGAAAGAAAACAAAGATATGAATGATAATAGTTTTAAACAAAAAATGAAATTAAAAGAATTAAATAAGGGTATTACCTTAATTGCCCTTGTCATAACGATTGTACTAAATAGCTCGTACCTCGCTATGGACCAAATGAATAAAATTGAAAAAATATAAAACCTCGTGTATAATA
>CALXFF010000063.1 GCA_944387525.1 uncultured Clostridia bacterium
GAAATAATAATAGCACCAGTTGTTACTGAAAAAAGTAATGACCAATTACAAGAAGGTAAATACACTTTCAAAGTAAACAAAAAAGCAACAAAAGTTGAAATAGCAAAAGCTGTTGAAAAACTTTTTGAAGTAAAAGTATTAAAAGTAAACACTATGACAGTAAACGGAAAGAAAAAAAGAGTTGGATATCATGTTGGAAAAACATCTGACTGGAAAAAAGCAATAGTTACTATTGATACAAACCCATCAGAAGAAACATATCTAGCTAAAGGTGGAAAAGAAGTTAAAGTTTCTAAAAAATATAAAGACTCAATTGATGAATTTATGGGAGCATAAATTTCAAATTGAAAGAAAGGATGAGATTTTAATGGGAAAGAAAGAAAAGGAATTCAAAGAAAAATATCAGGTTAACGAAGAAATTTCTGAAGAAGAACAAAGAATATCAAAAGAACATGAAGTACCATCAGAATATTTAAAAAGAGTTTTAAATAAAAAGAAGGGAAATGAAGATAAAACAAAAAAACCATTAAAGCCAATAGATCCTATTTTTATTGAAAATGAAGGAAAAATAACAACACATCAAGAAATGAGTTCTGAAAGATAGAAATCAAGAAAATAATATCTGGAAAATACCAGGAAAATAAAGAATATCTGTAAGCGGAGCAGGAAAAAATCCGCAAAAATGTAGATAAGAGGATTTATCAAAAACGAGTATTGCTAGGCAAAATTTTAACAACGCAAGACGAAGTTTTTCATAAATTCGAGAAAGGAAGAGTAAAAATGGGAATGAAACACTTTAAAGCATATACACCATCAAGAAGAAATATGACAGTTTCAGATTTCGCAGAAGTAACAAAGAAAACTCCTGAAAAATCATTACTTGCAAAGAAAAGAAAAAATGCAGGAAGAAACTCATATGGTAGAATAACAGTAAGACACCAAGGTGGTGGAAATAGACAAAAATATAGAATAGTAGATTTTAAAAGAAGAAAAGACGATATGGAAGCAACAGTAATTGGAATCGAATACGATCCAAACAGAAGTGCAAATATCGCATTAATTCAATATGAAGATGGAGAAAAAGCATATATCTTAGCTCCACAAGGATTAACAGATGGAGATAAAGTAATATCTGGAGAAGCAGTTGACATTAAAGTAGGTAACTGTATGCCAATCAGCTCAATACCAGTAGGTACATTAATCCACAACATCGAATTAAATCCAAAACAAGGTGGAAAATTAGTTAAAGCTGCAGGTCAAAGTGCACAATTAATGGCTAAAGAAGGAAAATATGCACATGTAAGACTACCATCAGGAGAAATGAGATTAATTTTATCAACATGTAGAGCTACAATCGGAGTAATCGGAAATAGTGATCATGAAAATGTTAAAATTGGTAAAGCTGGTAGAAAAAGACACATGGGAATCAGACCAACAGTTAGAGGTTCTGTAATGAACCCAGTAGATCACCCACATGGTGGTGGTGAAGGTAAAGCTCCAGTAGGACACGCTGGACCATTAACACCTTGGGGTAAACCAGCTCTTGGATATAAAACAAGAAATAAAAAGAAATTATCTAATAAATTTATCGTTAAGAGAAGAAATAGCAAATAGGATTAGAGCAATTTTTACATATTTAATAAATTATATTAAATGTAAAAATTACGCTCTAGCTATATAGCTAGTTAGAGATTAATAAATTACAAAATAAAAATTTTCTTGAAAGGAGGAAAATTTTAAATGTCAAGATCAAGCAAGAAAAAACCATATGTAGCACCTGAACTACTTAAAAGAGTAGAAGCTATGAATGAAACAGGAAACAAAGAAGTTCTAAAAACATGGTCAAGAGCTTCAACAATATATCCACAAATGGTTGGACACACAATAGCTGTTCATGATGGAAGAAAACATGTTCCAATTTATATTGCAGAAGAAATGATTGGACACAAATTAGGTGAATTTGCACCTACAAGAACTTTTAAAGGTCATGCAGGAGACAAAAAGACGAAGAAATAAATTAAAATGTTAAATAAAAGCAAGGGAGAATCACCAATTCACGAGGGGAGGAGACATTCCTTAAACTAAGTGGAGACGACCAAGAGGTAAAGGTGTGTCCCCTGTCAAAAGGCAAAGGAGGTTATGAAAGTGCAAGAAACAGTTGTAAAAAATGAAGCTAGAGCAACTCTAAAATATGTAAGAATATCTGCAAGAAAAGTAAAAATCGTAGCAGACTTAATTAGAGGAAAAGATGTAGACCAAGCTTTAGCAATAGTAAAATTTACACCAAAAGCAGCATCTGAAATAATAGAAAAATTATTAAAATCAGCAATAGCAAATGCTGAAAACAATCATGATATGAAACATGAAAATTTATATGTAGCTGAAATATATGCAAACCAAGGTCCAACTTTAAAAAGAATTAGACCAGCAGCAAAAGGTTCAGCAGTAAGAATTAGAAAAAGAACAAGTCATATAACAATAGTTCTAAAAGAAAGAGAATAGAAAAGGAGGCTTAGGATTTATGGGACAAAAAGTACATCCAACAGGAGTAAGAGTTGGAATAATAAAAGACTGGAACTCTAAATGGTATGCAGATTCTAAACACTTTGCAGATTATTTAGTAGAAGACCAAAAAATCCGTAAATTTTTAAAGAAAAAATTATATCTTGCTGGAATTTCAAAAATAGAAATAGAAAGAACAGCTAAGATGGTAAAAATCAATTTATACACAGCAAAACCAGGTATCGTAATTGGAAAAGGTGGAGCAGGTGTTGAAAGCGTAAAAGCAGAATTAGTTAAATTAATAGGAAAAGATGTTAATTTAAACATTGTAGAAGTTAAAAACATAGACACAGATGCACAATTAGTTGCAGAAAATATCGCAGGACAACTAGAAAGAAGAATTTCATTCAGAAGAGCTATGAAACAATGTATGCAAAAAGCTATGAAATCAGGTGCTTTAGGAATAAAAACTGCAGTATCTGGAAGATTAGGTGGAGCTGACATGGCTAGAACTGAATTCTATAAAGAAGGAAACATACCACTACAAACTTTAAGAGCTGATATAGATTATGGATTTGCAGAAGCAGATACAACATACGGAAAAATCGGTGTAAAAGTTTGGATATATAAAGGAGAAGTTCTTCCAGAAAAGAAAGTGGAAGGAGGAGAAAAATAATGCCATTAATGCCAAAAAGAACAAAACACAGAAAAGTACAAAAAGGTAGAATGAGAGGAAAAGCAACAAGAGGTAATAAAGTTACAGATGGAGAATATGGAATCCAAGCAGTAACAGGAGCTTTAGTTACAGGAAATCAAATTGAAGCTGCCAGAATTGCTATGACTCGTTATATAAAAAGAGGAGGAAAAGTTTGGATAAAAATTTTCCCAGATAAACCAATAACAGCAAAACCTATCGGAACTCGTATGGGTAAAGGTAAAGGTGCTCCTGAATATTGGGTAGCAGTTGTAAAACCTGGTAGAGTTATGTTTGAAATAGCTGGTGTACCAGAAGAAACTGCAAGAGAAGCTTTACGTTTAGCTATGAATAAACTACCTAATAAAACAAAATTCGTAGCAAGAGAAACTGAAAAGGTAGGTGAAAATGATGAAGATAGATAAAATAAGAGAAATGTCTTCACCAGATTTAGAAAAAGAATTAGGTGAACTAAAAACAGAATTATTCAAATTAAAATTTAGTTTAGCTACAAACGGATTAGATAATCCAATGAAAATAAAACAAGTTAAAAGAGATATAGCTAAAATAAATACAGTATTAACAGAAAGAAAAATTCAAGAAAGTAAGAAAGCATAAACATAGATAATCACTAATTCACAAGGGTAGGGGATATTTCTTATCCAGAGTGGAAGTGACATAGGGGAAAGAAGTGTCCCCTGTCAAATGTTAGGAAAGGAGAAATCTAAATGGAAGAAAGAAATCTTCGTAAAACAATGATTGGAACTGTATTATCAAACAAAATGGACAAAACAGTTGTAGTAGCAGTAGAAACAAGTGTAAGTCACAAAATGTATGGTAAAACAGTAAAAAGAACATATAAATTAAAAGCTCATGATGAAGAAAATGCTTGCCAAATAGGAGATAAAGTAAAAGTAATGGAAACAAGACCACTATCTAAAGATAAAAGATGGAGAGTAGTTGAAATTACAGAAAAAGCCATTACAAAGTAAAAAAATGAAATAATAAGTTAAATAAGGGTAATCACCAATTCACGAGGGGAGGGGACATTCCTTAAACCAAAGTGGAAGTGACCAAAAGGTAAAAGGTGTGTCCCCTGACAAAAAGAAAAGAAAGGAGGAACCATAAATGATACAACAACAATCAAGATTAAAGGTAGCAGACAACACAGGTGCAAAAGAAATCATGTGTATCAGATGTTTAGGAGGTTCATACAGAAAAACATCTAACATAGGAGATGTAATAGTTGCTTCTGTTAAATCAGCAACACCAGGAGGAGTTGTTAAAAAAGGTGATGTTGTAAAAGCTGTTATCGTAAGATCTAAAAAAGGATTAAGAAGATCAGATGGTTCATATATAAAATTTGATGAAAACGCAGCTGTTATAATAAAAGAAGACGGAACACCAAGAGGAACACGTATTTTTGGACCAGTTGCAAGAGAATTAAGAGAAAAAGATTACATGAAAATATTATCTTTAGCACCAGAAGTACTATAGTAATAAAACAAAATAAAATAACAGGGTAATCACCAATTCACGAGGGGAGGGGACATTCCTTGAACTAAGTGGAGATGACCAAAAGGTAAAGGTGTGTCCCCTGACGTTAAGAAGAAGGAGGGAAAACTCTAAAATGAGAATCAAAAAAGGCGACAATGTTCAAGTTTTATCTGGAAATGACAAAGGTAAAACAGGAGAAGTATTAGAAGTTATGCCAAAAGAAGACAAAGTAGTAGTAAAAGGCGTAAATATAAGAAAAAAACATGTTAAAGCAAGAAGACAAGGTGAAGAAAGCGGAATAATACCAGTAGAATGTAGCATTCCAGCTTCAAAAGTAAATGTTGTATGCCCAAAATGTGGAAAAGCTACAAGAGTAGGATACAGCGTAGAAAAAGATCAAAAAGTTCGTATATGTAAAAAATGCGGTGCAAAATTAAAATAAGGAAGGAGGATTAATTAAATAATGGAAAAATTAAGAGAACAATATGTAAATGAAGTAATCCCAGCATTAATGAAAAAATTTAATTATAAATCAATTATGCAAGTACCAAAACTTGACAAAATCGTTATAAACATTGGTTTAGGAGATTTAAAAGAAAATCCTAAAGCATTAGAAAATGCAATGAATGATTTAGCTCAAATTACAGGTCAAAAACCAGTAATAACAAAAGCAAAAAAATCAATTGCAGCATTTAAATTAAGAGAAGGAGCAAACATTGGATGTAAAGTAACTTTAAGATCAGATAAAATGTATGACTTTGCATATAAATTATTTAATGTTGCACTTCCAAGAGTAAGAGACTTCAGAGGAGTTTCTAACAATTCATTTGATGGAAGAGGAAACTACTCAATGGGAGTAAAAGAACAATTAATATTCCCTGAGATAGAATATGATAAAATAGACAAAATAAGAGGTATGGATATTATATTCGTTACAACAGCTAAAACTGATGAAGAATCAAGAGAGTTGTTAAAGTTGTTAGGAATGCCTTTTAAAAACTAATTTTTGACTCGCGGTAACACGCGTTAGTTAAGGAAGGAGATATATATAATATGGCTAAAAAATCAATGAAAGTAAAACAAGCAAGACCACAAAAATATAAAACTAGAGAATATAATAGATGTAAATTATGTGGTAGACCACATGCATATATTAGAAAATA
>CALXFF010000064.1 GCA_944387525.1 uncultured Clostridia bacterium
CTTGCTTCCGGCGCTACCAACCCCGGCAACAGCACAAATGCAGGTTACTCCAACTTCCTCTGCACTTATGCAGCACTCTATGCAACGACAAGCTATGACGCATATATAGCCTATAACGATTATATGCAGTCGCTTCTGTTCAGCGAGATTTATGGCGAGAGCATTACGGCTGAAGCAGTAGACCTCAGCGGCCTCACCACCGCCGTAGGCAACGGCACTGTTAACTCCGTTTACAGCGTTGCAGGCACTACCGACTACATTATTAATGTAACGGCACTCAGCAACTTCCCTTCAGCGGGCGCAGGCTCTGTAACCTGCTGGGTTGTTGTTGAAACTGAAAACGGTGCAGTAAGCGGAATAAAGAATGTCGTTATTGCAAGCCATGAGGGACAGTCGTTTATCGATGCCGGAATGATAAAAGATGAGGCGCTCAGCCACTTCACCGATATATTTGACGGCAGCGACTTCACCATTGACGACTGGAAGCCTAGCCTTACCGGCAGTGCTACCTACTCCACCACGGCTATAATCGACGCTGTCAACTCTGCTATGAACTTTGTTAAAGCAAACCTTACAGGAGGTGCAGGGGAATGAACAAATATGCAAAAATAACGCTTGACGGCATTATTTTCCAGAACCCCACATTCGTGCTTGTTCTGGGAACTTGCCCCACACTCGGCCTTATATCTTCGGCCTCGAGCGCGCTGGGCATGGGTCTCACCGTCGTAGTAATACTCACTCTGAGCAATATTTTAATATCTGCTTTAAGAAAACTTATACCCAACCAGGTGCGCATACCTTGTTATATAGTTCTTATTGCCACGCTGGTTACGCTTGCCCGCATGATACTGCAAAAGTTCCTGCCCGACTTGTATGATAGCTTAGGCAGCTTCCTTGCACTGATAGTCGTCAACTGCATAATCCTTGGCAGGGCAGAGGCATTTGCAAACAAGCACACCGTTGCCGAATCGGCACTCGACGGCGTTGCAACCGGCCTCGGCTTTACGGCGGCTCTCACCATAATGGGCATTATCTGCGAATTCCTCGGCTCCGGCTCTTTATTCGGAACTAAGATAATGGATTTCAAGATTGGCGCATTTGCTCAGACTTCGGGCAAATTCCTTGTTTACGGTATCTGCATTGCAGTATTCGTATATGTAATGGACTGCATCGCGCGCTTCCGCAGGGAAAGAAACTACAAGCCCCTCACCCGTGAATCGCTTACAAAGGAGGTTGCGTAAATGGGAACCTTTATAGCAATAGTTCTTGCTGCCGTACTCACGGATAACTTCATAACCCAGCGTACGCTCGGCATATGTCCCTTCCTCGGCGTTTCCAAAAAGACTTCGTCGGCAGTCGGTATGGGTGTTGCAGTTACGCTGGTAATGGCAATTGCAACCGCAGTAACCTACCCCCTCTACACCTACGTAATGGTGCCTCTGAAGATTGATTTCCTTGAAATTATATTCTTCATACTCATAATCGCGGCACTTGTACAGATGATAGAGCAGGTGATTAAAAAGCTTTCTCCTACGCTCTATAAGGCAATGGGCATCTACCTTCCCCTTATAACGACCAACTGCGCCGTGCTTGGCGTGTGCGAGCTTGTTATAGGCGACATGAGCGGCGTTATAGGCGACGCAGCAATGAACACAGGCTGGGCCGTTCTGTATGCCGTATTCGCAGGCCTCGGCTTTACCCTTGTAATGGTTATAATGAGCGGTCTCCGCGAAAGAGTTGGTCTCTATGGCGATATGCCCAAATCACTTAAGGGCTTCCCCATAGCAATGATAACGGCAAGCATCATATGCATGGCCTTCTATGTATTCGGGCTGATAGCATAAGGAGGACGGTATGAATTTACTTGTAAAATTAGGTGAAGTAAATGTAGAAACTTTAAAGACGGTGGGCATTGTAGCAGGCATAATCGCGGGCATAGCGCTCGTGCTTGTAATAGCTATCCTGCTCATAGGCAAGTTCTTTAAAGTTGATGTAGACGAAAAAGTTACCAACATACTCAACAATCTTGCAGGCGCTAACTGCGGCGGCTGCGGCTGCTCAGGCTGCAGTGCATTTGCAGCAAAGCTTGCAGACGGAACGGCAGAGCTTTCTGACTGCCATGTTACCTCGCCCGAATGCAAAGCCGAAATCGCAAAGATACTCGGCGTTACATTCACCGCATCAGAGCCTACGGTTGCAGTGGTAAAGTGCAACGGCGGCAATGAGAATGCGCACAATGCATTTGAATATAAAGGCAATAAGACCTGCGCAGCCTGCAATACGCTTTTGGGCGGCAACAAGATGTGCAAGACTGCCTGCCTCGGCTGCGGCGACTGCGCCTCTGTCTGCCCCGAAAAGGCAATATCCGTTATAGGAGGAGTGGCAAAGGTTAAGCCCGAAAGGTGCATTTCCTGCGGAACGTGCATACGTACCTGCCCCAAACACATCATAGAGCGCATACCTGTATCTGCGCCCGTATATGTAGCCTGCTCCTCACACTGCCCCGGCAAGGAAGTTCGCCAGCAGTGCAAGGTTGGCTGCATAGGCTGCGGCATATGCGCAAAGAACTGCCCTCACGGCGCTATCACTATGGTAGACAACCTGCCCGTGTTTGATTACAGCAAATGCACTGGTTGCATGACCTGTGTTGAAAAGTGCCCCCGCAAGATTATTCTTGCAAGATAAAATCTTTAAATAAGTTGCGGCGCCGCGTAACGCGGCGCCGCTCTTTTTATATTCTGTAACTTTTGATGTAAACAGCTATATTTTTTATATGCGGATATTGACATACACCTTCGTCTGATTTATAATTTAACAGACCAGTACGGAAATTCGATTTTGGCGCGTTTCTTTTTAATTATAGACTGTTATAAATGGAGCTTGCACGGACGAGATATACAAGATAAGCAAACAATTTAATCACAAAGCTTTTTTACAAGCGCAAAAAAGCTGTCAGCATTTACAGAGCCGCGCTCGGCAAACAGAACGCCGTCATCCAGACTGGCCGTGACTGAGCCGTTTTTATAGACGATAAGGCTGGGCATGGAGTTGTCTGAGCAGGTTACGCCGACAATAACCGAATCCTGAACATCGCCGCCAGGCTCGCCTTCTTCAGAGAACTCAACGCCGCGGAAATAGCCGAGAATATCACCTATTTCACCAGAATCGGTAATAACGACGGTATTGTTGACATATCCGCCGCCAAGGACTATCTCGGTAGCGCCGTGAAGGAAGGAAGGTAACGCTCCGCACGCAGAAAACGCAAGTATTGCCGCCGAACATATTGCAGCAACGCAAACTACCGCCAACTTTTTAAAAATTTTCATTGCAGTATCCTTTTGAATTTAATTGTATTTATTTTAAAACATCGGTATGCAAATGTCAACCATTGTATACACCGTCATTATTTACAGGCAAAACTTTGCATTATTTTATTTTAGCGAAACAGTAAAAAAGCTGCGTTGCCATTTGGCAACGCAGCCTTTACTTTAAAAATTACAAATTATTCAGCTTCAGCCTGAGCAGCTTCGATCTTTTCAATGGCGTTCTGAACAGCAAGAACTATTCTTGCTGAGCTCTGAGTTGCATCGCCAAGAAGAAGGTCTGTTTTGCCAGCCTTAAGAGCTACAAAGCCATCCTCATCCTGGGTTAGAGGCTGACCCTGAGGATTGGTTGAAATGCCGACCTTAATCTTCATAACATCGTCTACATCGACACCCTTATATCTTGAAAGAAGTTCAGCTTCCTGTGCAAGATAGTTATCTCTGTTGGTCCAGGTAGCAGATGCCTGAACATAGTCGCTTTCTACGATGGTTACAGACTGGATTATGTCCTCTTCAACTACAACCTTAACCTTAACGCCGTAGTCATTACCACCCCAAGGATTTGCATAATGGTATTCACCTTCTGCTTCGCCGGTAATAACGCTGTCGCAAGCGGCAAAACCAACTACACCAAGAGCTGCAACTGCGCCAAGGGCTAAGCCGATAAGCGCTTTCTTCATACCTTTCATAATTATCTCCTTATATTTTATAAAAAAATTTTAAACTGTTTCAGCGGGCACATCTGCGCCCTCTTTTTTTATCGTGAATATTATACCGCGTGTAATTTTTTAAGTCAAGCGTGTGAACGATATTAAATGATATTTTTTTAGCGATTAATAAAATTTTTTACAAAAAACTTGATTGCCCGCCGCCACGCCGCTATTTTGCAAAATCAATCTTAATAATACATTCTTTCTGTAAACACGGTATTTCACAATAATCAATAAAAAAACTTAAAAAGCTTTTAAAATGCTATAAAATTTATTAAATACAATCAAAAAACACTCAGACTTCAGCCGACGGGAAGAATGGGGCTGTCGTTCTTATACCCCACCGCCTCTATATAGAGATTGTGAGGGCGGCAGCTTATGGGAAGCGAAGCGTTGTTTGTTATAGCCGCGCTGAACACGCAGTCAGGGAAGCCAAAGGCGTCGCAATCGCTGTCCGTGACAGAGACGCTGCGCTCCTGCTTTTTTATGACTATTATATTGTAGTCTTTTGGCGTTTCAAGGTTGCCCTCGTCCGTGCAGAAGGTAATGGTAAGCGTGTTTCCGTCTTCGCTCTCGCTCGAGCTGATGTTGTCTGGCATACTCACGGTAAGCTCGTCGTTCGGAAAATTGTAGGTAAAGAGAAGTTCGTCACGATAAAAGGCCTGCACCTCTATTAGTTCACTGTGGTCGGCAGTCAAGAACACGGCAAGGAAGAGCGACACTATTACAGCCGCGATTATGCCGTATATGAGGACGTCCCAGATTTTGAAAAACTTGTCCTTTTTTACCTGCTCGACCTTTTTAAGCGACATAACCTACCCTTAATTTACAACTTTACTCAAAGCACAAAATCAATTATCGCTGTCTTTATCTGAACCTTCTGTGTGTACGCTGTCTGCGCCCGAATGTTCGTTTTCAGCGCCTGCCTCGGCGCTCTCCCTCTTCTGCTGTACCTTTTTATATATCAGCCAGCCCGCAAATACTACAACGACAAAGCCTGCGCAGATAAGAATAAACACCCACGAGGGAATTTCAGGCGTCTGGTCCGACGAACCGGGGGTATCAGTTGTTCCGGATTGCTGGCCAAGCACTATTTCGTACTCGCCTTCCTCCATATTCGTATATACGGTGAGCTCTCCGTCCTGGTCTTCATAGAGGAATGAAGCCTTTATGCCTGCGCCCTTGACATCTGCTGAATTGATGTATTCAAGCGCCCTTTCAAGCCCCATGGCGCATATTGCGGTAGTCCTTGCGTCGGCCTCGGCCGCATCTCCGCCCGAGCAGCTTGCCGTAATTATGCCCGTACTTATGGGCGAGCCCGTCTTGGGATTGACTATATGGCAGTAGCGTTTACCATCTATTATATAATATTTTTCGTTATCGCCGCTGGTGGAAGTGCTTGTATCGCTGTCTTTCCAGATAATATAATATTCGTTGGCACCTCCGCGCGCATTGTGGAAACCAAGCGGCCACTGCTCGTCCTCGGTTGCGGCGTCCTTGTTGATTGTCATTGTGGAAGAGCCAAAATTGAAATAGGAATACTCAAAGCCTGCCTCGTCGATAAGCTCGTCCACAAGGTCGGCGGCGTAGCCCTTGCCGATACCGCCAAGGTCTATGCGCAGGGAATAAACGTTGGGGTCACCGTCCACCGTGACCGTTTTTTCGGGCTTTATGGCATAGTATTTTCCGCTGTCCGCATCATACTCAAGGCTCAGGTCGGCAAAACTTTCGCCAAGCTCCTCAAAGGCAGAAACATACTTTTCAGCTGGCAACTGCTTGCTGGGATCTTCTCTGTCGTAGGGCATTGTAACGCCCGCCTCGCGTGCAGAAAAGCCGTAGAGGTCTACGCTGTAATATACTCCGGGATTGTAGAAACCGTCCGTCTGGGCGTACATCTTTTGGGCTATCTGCAATTCATTATAACAATGCTCGTCTATCTCCACCTTTGCGCCTGCCGCAGCGGCGTTGAAGGCGTAGAGCTTTGAAGTAGACGAGCCCGCGTCAAACGAACACTGAAGGGTATAGAGCAAATCATTTATGTCTTTAGAGAGCTGTATACCCTTATCCGTCATTTCGGGGAGCTGAAGAACTAATTCGGCATCTGTATTGAAGTAACCGTAGTATTTTTTTGAAAAGTTATAAAGTTCAGGCTCAGTTTCTGAACAAGCGGAAAGACCGCCGAAAAGCGTACCGCCAAGAGCCACGGCACAAGTTGCAAACGCTGCAATTTTAACGAAAAATTTTTTTAACATAGCTACGAACAATTATACAGCAAGCGGCAGATAAAGGCAAGCCAATATCCACACAATGCCGTTTAAAAACGAATTTTGGGAAAAATATCAATAAATGTACATTCTGTGCCACACATAATATGAGTAAAAATTAAATGCGCCCGCGCAATGCGCGGGCGCAACAATGCCGTACAGAAGTTTATTCCGTTCTGAGTGCGATAACGGGGTCCTTTTTGGCGGCAGCCGAGGCGGGAATAAGACCGGATATAAGCGTGAGAACAACGCTTACGCAAACCATTATAATAGCCTGCCACAGAGGCAGCGCCGCAAGCCCAGATATGCCCGTGAGGGGCGTTAAGATAAGATTTATTATAAGCTGTATGAAGTATGCAACAAGTATGCCGATAAGTCCCGCGCAAAGGCCGATAATGAATGTCTCTGCGTTGAACACGTGGCGTATATCGCGCTTGCGCGCACCGATTGAACGCAGAATACCTATCTCCTTGGTGCGCTCGACCACGGAGACATATGTTATTACGCCTATCATTACAGTCGACACGACGAGCGATATTGCCGTGAACGCTACAAGCACGTATGTTATGGCATTCAGAATGGTGTTGACCATGCCCATAAGCGTGCCTACGGTATCGTTGTAGTTTACTTCCGTCGGGCCGATATACTCGCCGTTTTCATCGGCATACACGGAGTTTGCGCCGTTCTTTTCAAAGTCCTGTCTTGCGGCGGAGACTGCCGTATTCCACGCGTCCATGTACGCAAGCATGTCTTCCTTGGTGGTGAAGTTCCTTGCGTATACCGATATGCCCGAAGGGGTATCGTTGCCGCCGAGCGAACGGATAAGGTCAGTCAGCGTGGTAGCCGTGGAACTGAACTTTGCCGCAGGTACAAGTTTGCCTTCGAATATGTCCTCAAAGGTCAGTTCGCCCGCTATCGTATTCACAACTCTGTTGTCTTCCGCAGCCTTAAGCTCCTTTACTATGGCCGACTGAATGTTGTCAGCGATATAGTCTGTGAGCAGACTCTCCGTTATGCACAGGCCGTCCGAAAGACAGCCGTAGGTGAGCCCGTCTTTAAGACGAAGTATGCCGCTTATCTTTATAGTTCTGCCCTCGTCAGAATTTATCGTCGAAGGCTTGCCGTCCTTCCCTATCTGTGAGAAGCCGCTGTACATATATTTGTAACCGGTAAGGCCAGTACTGTCGGGCTTGTAGAGCGTATCGTTGCCGTACAGCGTGTATTCCTTGCCTACTATTCTGTCGAAAGGAATGGCCGCCAGTTCATCGCTGTCGTTTCCGTCAGAAGAGGACAGGAACAGGTCGAGGAACTCCTCCTCGGTCATAAAGCCGAGCTGAACGAGCGTGAGGTCAATCACATCGTTGCTGCCGCCCACTACAAGGACGACTTCGTTCTCATTTTCGGGGAAGTTGCCGCTGACTACATCGTACTGCGAAAGCACATATTCCCCGTAATTATCGTTGGTAAGGTCGGTATTAGGCATTACGCTTACAACGTCGGTAAAGTAATGAACAAACTGCGTAAGGTTGGAGAACTCGTCAGCGCGGTAGGTAAGAAGGTACGTATAGTATGCTCGCAAAGCCTCCAGCGACATATGCATGGGGGTCTTGCTGCCCTGGCTGGTCGTTACCGAACCTATTTCCACATCGGTGAACAGATTGGTTGAAATATCCACGCCGTAGGAATACTGAATGGCATTGTACAGCTCTTCCGGCATTGCCTGCAGATATTCGAGGTAGTTCATCTTTTTGCCGTCCACTTCCGCAACGTTGCCCTCGGTGAAGTCGTTGGTGGTAGTCATGCCCTGCGCAAGCTGCGAAAGGAAGGAATTGATGTAAACCCTGTCGCCCACTTCGGACAAATCGGGCAGACCCGACTGCGCCGAACCGCTCATAAAGCTAGTCATTGCCGAGGTTAAATCAAGCGAGGTTTCGCTGACCGTCACGGGATAATAGGAAAGCATATCTTCTTCCGTCTTTCCTATGTAGTTATTGAAACCGCTTGAAAGCGCAAGCACGAGGCAGACGGATATAATGCCGATACTGCCCGCAATGGCGGTGATAAAAGTGCGCGCCTTTTTGGTGAGCAGATTTTTGCCGCTGAGGAAAAACGCCGTAATCACCGACATTGAGGAATGTTTTTCCTTATATGCGGCCGCGCGTGCGGCGGCCTTTGCCGCTTTTTTGCGCTCCTGCTCGGTGAGGGGTCTGCTGCCTGAAGGAAGTGCGGCCATAAGGCGCTCCGACTCGAGGTGCGCGGCGTGAGCCCTGACCTCGGCCTCCTCTTCCTCGGGAGAATAGGGACGGCTGTCCGATACAACCTGACCGTCCCTGACCTCTACTATTCGCGTGGAATACTTATATGCAAGGTCGGGGTTGTGCGTTACCATTATTACAAGACGCTCGCCCGCAATCTCCTTGATGAGGTCCATTATCTGCACGGAAGTCTTTGTGTCCAGCGCGCCCGTAGGCTCGTCCGCGAGCAGAATTTCGGGGTTGTTGACAAGCGCACGCGCAATTGCAACCCTCTGCATCTGTCCGCCCGAAAGCTGATTGGGACGCTTTGAAAGCTCCTTGCCGAGGCCCACTTTCTTAAGAGCCTCCGCTGCGCGCGCCCTGCGCTCCTTGGGACTGACGCCCGAAAGCGTGAGCGCAAGCTCAACGTTGCCTAAAATGGTCTGGTGGGGAATTAAGTTGTAGGACTGGAATACAAAACCTATGCGGTGGTTGCGGTAGGTGTCCCAGTCGCCGTCCTTATAATTTTTGGTGGAAATACCCTCGATTATAAGGTCACCCGAAGTATACTGGTCAAGCCCGCCGATAATGTTTAACAGCGTGGTCTTGCCGCACCCCGACTGGCCGAGAATGGATACAAACTCGTTGCGGCGGAAGGAAAGGCTGACGCCCTTCAGCGCACGGACGGTTGTATCGCCCGTCTTGTAGTCCTTTGTGATGTTGCGCAGTTGTAACATAATAGTTATTCCTTATATATAAATAAAAACTTGTTCGTATATCTGCAACTTGCAATGTATAAATTCAGCTTCTTTTGCCCGAAATTATATACATATTGTATAAATTTATTGTAAACCCTGTATGAAATATCTGCGAAAAAAATTTTTTCGGCAATTTTATCGCCATTTTTCAGAATTTTCACCGCAGGACATTGTTTTTTTTATTTTTCTTCGGCGCGCCCGCTTTGCAAGTCGGGCTCTTCCCCGCCATTTTCATCGCGCGGACTTTTCTTTCCGTCATTCTCGCCGCAGCCGCTTTCAATTTGGGAATTTACCGCAACTTTATCCTTTCCACAACCTTTGTCATCGCCGCTGTCTTTACGAACGGAATTTTTCTGTCGCAACGTCCAGTATTCGGTCAGCAACTCCTGCAGAGGCCTGACAGATTTGAACGCAAACAAAAAGCTCGCCTTCATCTTTTTGTGACGGTCGGCCGCCTTTACCTTTGCATTCTCTAT
>CALXFF010000065.1 GCA_944387525.1 uncultured Clostridia bacterium
CTATAAATTGTGAATTAGTAACCATTAAATGCTTATTTAGTTTATATATAAAAAACAACCTACAAACTTTATAGTTCGTAAGTTGTTTTTATTTGGAGCGAATGTCATAGATATCTACAACTTTTTACTTTCTTAACGATTGGTACAATAATCAATCAAGCTAGATATATATTAACAGATTATTAAAAAAAGTCAATCAAATTCGTAATTTAAATTAAATTCTATCCATTACATCAATTCCTAATATATTTAAACTAATCTTAATAACATTACCTATTGATTTTACTAATTGTAATCTCATACATCTTATTTCTTCATTTTCTACATTTAAAATTGAGTAATCATGATAATAGTTAGAAAATGACTTAGTTAAATCATATACATAGTTGCATATCAAATTAGGAGCTAACTTTTCTGAAGCATTTGAAATTACATCCTTGAAATTATCTAATTTCTGAACTAAATTCATTTCAATATCTTCTTTTAATAATTCATATTTCTTTTCATTCATACTCACATTATTAGCCTTTTCTAATAATGATATAATTCTTGCATAATTATATTGTATATATAAACTAGTATCGCCATTAAAATTCATAGCTTCTTCAATATTAAATATGATATTCTTTTCTAAAGAACTTTTTAAAATAGTGTATTTTACTGTTCCATAAGCAATTTTTTTTGCTTTTTCGATATCTATAGTTTCATCTCTTTTTTGTAATTCTTGTTTTGCCTTCTCTAATACATTATTCATAAAATCTTTTAATAATACAACCGTTCCATTTCTTGTTGACATTTTTCCATCAGGTAAAAGTACAAATGAATAATGAACAACTTCAGGCTCTTTGTATCCCAACAAATCCAATGCTGCAGTAATTTGTTTAAAATATACCCTTTGATCTTCACCTAAAACTACTATATTTCTATCTTTTCCAATTTTATCTTTATAAATTGTATATGCTATATCTCTTAATGGATAAAGTGATGTTTTATTAGATCTTGCTACACATAAAACAGGACATCTTACAGGAATATTATATGCTTCTTGATTAATGGCTAATCTTCCGTCTTCTGCTTCAAATAACATATTAGTTTTTTTCAAATCGTTTAATATTTTGTTGACATCTCCATTTAATATAAAATCAGATTCATAATCAAAATAATCATAATAAATACCTAATTCTTTAAATATTGTAGTTTGTCCATCTATACAGATTTTCACTAATTTTCTGAATTCTTCTATGATTTTTTTATCTCCATTTTCAAGTTTATCCAAAATATCAAACACTTCTTTTTCTAATTCTTGATTTTTTTTAATTTCTTGATTTATTTCAACATACATTTGTAATAAATCTTCAAAATCAAATTTATCTTTTTTTCTACCTGCTATTACTAGCATTGCTATTTGCTTTCCTATATCATTTACAAAATAGTGAACTTCAACATCATAATCGTTAAATTTTAATATATTTACTATTGAATCTCCTAGAATTGCATTTCTTGCTCTCCCTATATGAGGAGAGGCATTTGGATTTATACTTGTATGTTCAACAAGAGCTTTCTTTCCAACGCCTTCATGCGTTGAACCATATTTTTGTCCTTTTGCCTCAATTTCTTCTAATACATTCTTTATATAAAAATCTTTTTTTATATAAAGATTAAGAAATCCTCCTATTACCTCAATTTTATAAATATAATCCAAATTTAACTTCTCTTTAATCTTAGTTGCAATATTTTCTGGTTTGGCATTAAATTCGCTTGCAAACTTGAAACAAGGCAATGAAAAGTTTCCCCTACTCATTGATTCATTTTTTACAATTATTTTATCAATTTCAGAAAAATCTTTTTCTAATATTTTAGATATTTCACTGCAAATTTCTTTTTTTATATCCATAATATTTCCTCCTAATTTTAATAATTAAAATGTTTCTATAAATCAAAAAGTCTCTAGGGACAATCCCTAGAGACGATATATATTCGTGGTACCACTCTATTTTATTAACATATTACTATATTAACCTTCTAACGTACATTTATACGTTTGTGCTATAACAGGCACCCCTGTAATAACCTACTATTATTTCAGCTATTCATCTCCAGAACTCTCTTCATTAAATCTTTACATATCCCCTCTCAGCTTACAGGAATTTCTCTGTAATGATATTTCATTTAACTACTCTTTCCTTCATCGATTTTTATCTTATAACATATATATTTTATCATAAAGGATTAGCAATGTCAATATTGTTTCAAAAAGCTAAAATAATAAGAATTCCTCATTCAATGATTATTAGTAGATGACTTTGTCTCTGACATAAGTCCTAACCCCCTATGAGTTGTGACATACTAACACAACTCTGGGGTTCAAAGAATCAATAAACTAAAAAATACCATCCTTTTTAGAATGATATTTATATCTATCTGTTCCATTAGTTCGAACAGAAACGTCGTTGGAGCAGGTAGTGGGAATCGAACCCACGTCATCAGCTTGGAAGGCTGAGGTTCTACCATTGAACTACACCTGCA
>CALXFF010000066.1 GCA_944387525.1 uncultured Clostridia bacterium
ACCAATGCTTATTTCATTCATGTATAATAATCACCTCTGTTAATTTTATGAAGAAAAAAAATAAATATAATAACAAATAAATATTAATATAGTAAAAAAGAAGCCTAGCTATTAACTAAACTTCTATGTACCTTTAATAATAAATTAAATTTCTTTCAGAGATTTCATTTCTAAAAGCCTCTGACATATAATTATTTTCTCCATTTTTTAGGTTAATACATTTTATATAAAAATCTGTAAATTCATTAAGTATCTGTGTTATATTTACTTTTTTACATAACCTATAATCAAAATCTTCAATAACTACCATATTAACCTTGTCATTTTTAAATACCTTTATTAAATCCTTTATTTGACTTTTTTTATTTATAAAGACTGTATATTTGTAATTATCTTTTGTATCTTTTCTTCTAATTGTATAGAAATTATTACCTTGTATAATTCTTATTCTTGCTGTTTTTTTTATTTTAAAGTTTCTAAATAATTCATTAGTTATCTCATTTTTACTTTTTTCATAATCATTTAATTGTTCTTTATTCCCAACTCGTATGTAGAAAAAATGTTTTAAATTCATATCATTAATCCTCCCTACCTATATTATTTATATATATTCTAACTAAATTTAGAAGAATCATTAAGTTGAGAAAAATTTTTAAATATATCCCCTTTATCTATTTAATTTAGGTGTATGAGGATATATTTTTACAAGAACATCTATTTCTTCTAATAGGTCATTTAAGGTTATCAAACTATTTGCTGAATTAAGCATATTGCTAACTGCAATTTTTGAATATGCAATATATTCTGAACCTTGTTTTTTTATTTCTTTTATCATTTCTTTTTCCATATTATCTGGAGTAATTTCTTTATTTGAATTTATCAAATTTTTATATGCTCTTTTTATATATTTTTTACAATCTTGCTTATTCATCTTTACCTCCATAATAAAAAAGCCATCTCTGGCTTTTTAACATTTATATATTATTTTTTCTTCAACTTATCTTAGATGCTATCTCATTTCTTTGTTTTTCAGCATATGCTATTTTCAAAGAAATTAATTCTTTTCCTAATTCTGAATTAGAATCTATGTTTTCATCAAGAACGATAAAATGTATTTTTTCATCTATTAATCTTTTTAATAATTGACCTTGTATTATTTCACTTTTTCCTAATGATAGAAAATTATCAAATACAACTATATCTATATAAGATACTTTATAATCTAATAACATTCTTTCAAAAGTATTTCTGTTATCTACATTTAAAACATTTGTTGTATTTTCAAAATATGGGTAGATATTAAAAACTGAAATTGCATTTTCTATTTTTTTGCAAATCCTATTTAATGATTTTACATCTAAAATTCTATAATTATATAATCCTACACTCAAAGTTTCATCCATATTTTTTCCTCCATCTATGATATTAATACATAGTATTATACTCAAAAAAACTTTCAATTAGAACTTGAGAAAAAATTTTAAAATATACCTATTTTTGAATATCATTATCTGCATCTTTACCTATTATTAAACAACAATGTAAAAATAAAGTAAATAAGCCACCTGCAATAAATGTACCTATATAACTTAATACTGTAATCATTTCACACCTCTTATATCTCAACTATATTTATATCATTTCTTCTACATAGCTTAACTATTATTGCCCATTCTTCATGTGACATTGCATATATAGAAAAAATAGTTATGATTAAAACATCCATTGCTTTATTTCTAATATCTTTAATAAGTTCATAATATTTATCTGCATTTTCACCAATTGGAGCTGTATAAATTTTTCCTAATTCAAGACTAGAATTTTTGCAAAATCTTTCTACTGCCTGTTTTTGTTGTGTACTTGTTTCAAATATATTAATTATATAAGTATTAGCTCTGCCACTTATGTCTTTATTAAAGATTTTATTATTTTCTTTCATTAGTTCATATTCTCTTTCAACTTCATCTTGCTCATATAAATCATAGGTCAATTTCATTTGTTCTGCGAATATTTCAGGGGTGATTTTTATTTTCATTTTATAGAGTAAATCTAGAGTAAGTGCTGCATAACACATCCCTTGTTTTTTACTAATTAACTGTTCCATTTCCTCCTCCTATGCTTTTATATATTTTGGTAAATCAAGTGATCTTAAAGATTTATCTTCTTGAAATTCATACCTATTTTTCTTCTTATTATATTTATATGAAGTTCCACACCATTTTCTAATTGCTTCTGTTCCTAATTTTCTTGATTTTGATAATTCTTTTGATGCTTGTTCATGAGCTGATTTTAATTCATAATATGATAAATCCTTTTCTTTGTTTTTTCTATTTTTATATATAATTTCTTTTTGCTTAATTCTTCTTTTGCTTAAATTTTCCCTCTTTCGTTTTTCTTTTTCAATTAGATACAATTTATTTGCTCTTAATATTTTAGATATGTAACTAACTGATGTATTCAATTCTTTTGCAATCTCTGTTAATGTTTTTTCTTCATTAAAGTAGAGATTTTGGATATGAGTTTTTTTATCCACATTACCATATGTCCTCCTTCCTCTTGCCAGGTTCAAAAAGTGTTTACACTTTTTTAGGCATAGTTTTCTATATAGGACTTTCCTTGAAAAGCCCTATATATTGCATTTTTTAGCGACATATAGTATAATCTTTGAAAAGGAGTAGTGAAAGGGGGATTTATCATTATACTATATATCTATGTAGCTAAAAGAAGTTTTCCAAGACGTATTCTTTTAACTTGACTAGATTATATTTTTCCCCTACTCCAAAGTCAATGAATTGGACAATCCTTTGAACACAACACATTTTGAGAATTTTTTAAGATATTGTTTTAAACAAAAAGGAGTTAAAAAATATGGATTATGAATATCTTTCAAGTGTTTTTAAACATATTGGAATTTTAATTAATAATGATTTAAAACAAGAAATTATCTATTATTTTCCCCTTGTTTTTTCCAAAAAAAGTTCTAAATATATGTTTAAAACTTCTTATGTAGTATTAAAACAACCATTGGGTACTTTTTTCATTGATTTTATTAATGCTGACTTTGATAATATAGAAGAATTTAAAGAATTCTTTTTAAAATATTCTTTTTCTATATTAAATAAAAATTATACTAAACTATTTAAAGATAAAGAATATTCAGAATCTGAATTTAATGAACTTTTAAATAAAATATATGATAAAAAAGTATCTAGTTTAAAGAAGATTCAAAATCAAGTTGATGAAATATTAGATTACACAATTATTCATCCAAGAAGAAAAGATTTTACGCCAATAGACAGATTATTGGTACTGCAAACCGTACATGAAAATTTAACTTTATTAAGAAACAATAACATGGAAACACTAACATTTTATAAATTGAATAATGCACCTATTTCAAATAAAACAGAAAATGAATTATATGATTTGATAAAAGCAAATGGACATAGAGTAGAAAAAATAACTGTATCTATACCACCATCAATCGAATCTTTAATATATTTTAGTTTATTAAATGTTTTAGAAAATAACTTAATATTAAAAGTTTGTAAAAACTGCAATAATTATTTCTTTGCAAATAATTCTAAAACTGAATATTGTAATAATATAGCACCTTATTCTGATAAAACCTGTATAGAAATTGGAAGGAATCATTCATTTATGAAAAGTTTAAATGAAGATGATCTATTAGAAAGATATTATAAGATATATCATAGAAAAGCAACACTTGCTAGGAGAAATCCAGATATAAAAGAATATGTAAAAAGCTTTGATAATTATAAGAAATTTGGAAAAATAAAACTTGCTGATTACAAATCAAAAAGTATATCAAAAGAAGAATTTAAGATATGGCTAGATAAAAAGGATAAATTTGTTTAAAATTTATCTTTTTTTATTTTAGTTAATCTTTTTTAGTCTTTTTCAAACTTTTTTGACTTTTTTTAGATAAAATTAATTCTTATTACTCTTTATTAGTCTTTTTAAGACATTTTAAATTTTTCCATTTAAAATTAGTTTAGGTGATAAAATTGAGTAGACAAATAAAGCCATATAAAAGAAAAAAAGGTTCTAAAAAACAAAAAAATCAATTAAATTCATTTAACCAATTTACTGATGAATTAATTGATGCTTATTTTACACCTATTGATAATAAGAAAAATATTAAGAAGAAAAATAAATAAAATTTATTATAAATCTTTTGGAAAAAATTACTCCATACTTTTTTGTATCGAGTAATTATTTTTTGATATTTATTTTGCTACATAGTACTTAACCATAGTTACTACATTTTTAGCACTAGGCTCTTCATAATCTCCTAATCGCAGAAATTTTCTTACCTTTTCTTTATTTGCATATTTCCACATTTTATGTACTGCTACTTGCACATCTGCTTTTATTGTATATGCTTTCTTTCCCTTTATTATAGCAATTCTTTGATAAATCTTTTTCAAATTTTCTTCATGCTCTTTGATGGAGATTTCGATACAGTCTTTTATAAATTCTGTACCTTTTTGTGATGGTTGAAAACCTAGTTTAAATAAAATATCATAAATTTTGTCCTCTTTGTATTTAAATGAAATTTCTCGTGCGATTCTCTGGACCTCTACGCCAACGGCTTCACATGGCTGTGTTTTACTAAAAAAATTTACTACGCTCTCGTATCCTCTAACTTTTGCTATATATTCAGGTTCTCCAGAATATATAATAACTTTGGTTTCTTTAGAGTTTTCCTCTATTTTTCGTAGAATTTCTAATCCATCTTCACCTGGTAGTTTTAAATCCAGTATTACAATTTCAGGTTTCAATGTTTTTATCGTTTGGTATACTTCTGTTCCATTGTTTACAATTGATATTGCGTGTGCTTCTTTTGTAAAATTGATTACATTTGATAAGTGTACGCTAATTGGTACATTATCTTCAGCAATTAGAACTTTTACCATTCGACATCCTCCTAAAATGTATTATTTACTTGGAATTTTAACATCTTTTACATAATTTGTAAACACTTTTATATATAAAACTTAACTATTCCTCTATATTTTGCTATTTGCGTGATTTTATGGTATAATTTATGAAATGTCATGTTAAACAAATTTGTATCAACTTTTGAGGAGGTTAAAATTATGTCACAACGGTTCTTTGCAATAATACTCGTTTTAGCAATTGTCATCTTTGTTCTTCTAAAAATTGTTATTCCAATGTGGAATTTCATGTTAAGAGCTGATTTAGCTATCTCGCTTTATGATATGCTAAAAAATTTACTTAACGATAATTTTCAATGTAAAAAGCAAACTGAAATTCAACTTGGATTCTATACAATACGGTATTCAAATACACTTGAAGCATATGAAGAGCTTGAAAGAGTTTTTACTGATGCTTTAAGTTATTATGATAAACTTGGTTTTGTAGCTAGTAAAGACAGATCTTTTGATGAACAAAGAGATAAACTTGAATGTATATTAAGGAAAATCCAATGGAATAAGCAAAGAATATAGAATTTCGAGGGCGTTGCCCTCGTTTTTCTTGGTTTTAAAGTTTGAAGTTAAATTTTCTTTGATTTATCAAGGATTTTATGATACAATATATAAAATTCTAAAAAGAAAGGAGAGAATTTTAGAATTCTCACAGGTAGAATGGTATGCAGGAGAAAATTTACAAAGCACGGTTTTTTAACAAAGATTCAGGAGTGGAAATAACTCTTGATGAAGCTCAATCTATTTCAAAAACTGGATGTCCTATAAAAATATTATTCAATTTTATTCATTCAGAGTTAATGCTTATTGAAGGATTGCTACAAGAAAATACTTTTACAACTCTTGATGGCTATTCTCTTACTGTTGAAGCAGAAGATAATCATTTGGATTTGAAAAATCAAGAATATGATCTTCCTTTCTATTTTGGTTATGCTTCAGAATATAGAGGAAATATGTTTATTCAATCATTTTCTGATTTTCCTTCTTTTCACAAGCATTTGCAGGAACTTAAAAGAAAAAATGAGATTTCTAAAATTTCTGAATATAGACATCTTATAAGAAGAGAGAATCTTTCTGAATATAAATATCTCATTTCTGGAAAATTTAAAAGCAGGAAAGGTTTTAGTGTAACTAAAATCATCCCTATTTCTTTTGAAATGGATGATATAGAAGGAAATATTATAACGGATAAAGCAAATTACAAGTTTAAAGTTATAGGAACAGCGAGTTTTTAATGTGACGTCGTTATAGGTTGAGTTTAAAAGTGGAATCATCTTTCTGTAAAAAGAGGGATGGTTCTATTTTTATTTTTATATTTAACTTTTATAGCTATTTTCTAAAAATGAGTTAAGAGGAGAAAAATATCTTTCATAGTTCAGATATATTCTCCTCTTACGAATTACGCTTTTTCGGTTCGCATATAAAAGTCAAGTCTTTCTGGTTTCATTGAATACCAAAGTTCATTTTTGTAAATCTGAAAATTACATTTCATGATTTTATTAAGCTTTGGTATTGCCTCTTTTGAAATGTATTTGTCAAATACGATTGTGACATTAATACGTTTCTTTCTGTTTGCTTGACGGACTTCAGAATATGACAATTTTTTATCAAATGGTCCTTCATATGGGTATAAATATTCAGTTGTTTTTATTTCTTTGATTTTGTTACCCAATACATCTGCAAGTTTTTTTGCCAACTCTAATTGCCGATCATAAAAAACCTCGTCCCTTATAATGTTCATATGCTAAAACCTCCTAAAATGTTTATAGTAAGTATATTATAGCATTTTATCTAACATAAATCAAATATTAATTTTCATTTAAAAATATAGAGGATGCTTCTTATTAAAGTTTCATCCTCTATATTTGATTATATTCAACAATTATTATGTTGAATAGTGGATTTTTACTTGTAACGCACGATAGCTGGAACTGCATTATGTAGCTGATAAAAAGAATTAACATGAAATTCATGAATAGCTGAAGCACAATCATGATTATTAAATTCCTCCGAACCACCAACAAGACACACATGACCGTCCTGCCATGAAATCGCTCTAAACCATTTTGAATCATCTGATTTATTGAAGATATCTTCACCATTAGCAATTTTTTGTGCAAACTCTAGTGCTTGTTCAACCCAATCTGCAAGGTGATCTCCATATTGTTCTGCCAGTGCCACCATCTTTTCTTCAGTATATACTGGTTCTAATTCTGCTGGAGTCACAATTTCAAATGGTCTTGCATACCTTCGTAGGTCTTTCTTCATCTCTATAAAGGCTTTTTGAATCAGTTGCATTATATATTCCTCATGAGAATAATAGCCTTTCTCCCCCATTTCAAATATTGATTCATCAATAGTAATAGGATTTACTTCAACACCTTTTACTACATTTAGTATTTTGAAATGTTGTTCCAAAATACTAACCAGCTCTTTTTCAGATAAAGTTACTTCCCGTCCTTTAACTGTTACTGTTATTTCGTTTACATCCACTTTAATCATGTCCATTTTCCTCCTGAAATTTATATTTTGAGCTATTTGCCCACTAATAATAGTTTACCATAATTTAGCATAGGATTCAAGTATTCCAAATTTTCTTGCTTAAATTTCTACATTTGTGCTATTCCTATTATTAATTATTTCTATTTTCTTCTCCACCTGGATGGACATATCTATTTACTGCATTAGATGTTTGACCTAATGATTTCTTTAATCTCATATCACTATATCCTTCTTCATATCTTGTTGTTGCATAGTCATGCCTTAAAGTATGTGGATGTAATTTCTTTTCATTTAATTGCTCAATATACTTATTTAACATCTTGTTTACCGTACTTCTATGAATATGGTTACCTGTCTTTTTAGATTTATTACTAATAAATAAGTATTTGTTAGTTGTATTTAATTCTTTTAAAATCTCATTTCTTTCTTTTATATAATCATCTAAAGCCTCATAAATTTCATTATTTATAAATGCCTCTCTTACTTTTCTTCCTTTTCCAAAAATAGTAATTCTTCTCATGTCTAAATTAACATCTCGCTCTAATTGAATTTTTATTGCTTCTGAAACTCTTAATCCAGCTTCATCAATTAAAACAATTATTGCATAATCTCTTTTATTCCATTTACTAGCTTCTAATCTTAGTTTTTTAATAGTTTTTCTTGGAAGCATATCAGCAGAAATATATGGCAAATCAATTTTATAGGAATCTCTCTTTTTTATATCTTTTGATTCTTTTATATTATTTTCTATTAAAAAATCTTCATATACAGAAATTGATGCCAATTTTCTATTAATAGTTGAAAATTTATAATTCATCTTGTTTAGCATATAATTTTTGTATTCTAATATATGTCCTCTTGAAAAGGATACTAATTTTTCTCCAAACTCATCTTCAAAATATTTTAAAAATAATTTTATATCACTTAAATATGCTTTTTGTGTATTTCGTTCTTCGTCACTTGTATATTTTTCATCTAAATAAATTTCAAATTTTTCTAATATATCATCTTCCATTTTTATTCCTCCATTTATGTATAATTTTTTTATCTAATTTTCTTTCATTTATGTAGAGTTTTTTTATAGATATTTTTAGTTTTTATTTCAAAAATTCAACATAAGTGTAGTTATGTGGAATTTTGAAATTGTCTTAAAAATATTCTATATATGACATATAGAATATTCATATGGTTATATATTTTTTTAATTTCTTCAAAAACTTCTTCTTTTAATTTTTTTATTTTTAAAATAAATTCACTGTATCTTACATCAAACTTTTCTAAATTCACTTTAATGGTTCTTTTCTCTGTTAATATTTTCAATTCTTTTGCTTCTATTTTCTTATCTGAAATTCCTTTTATAAAAATTAAGTTAAAGTATGAGAATATGATTGTTTCTAATTCACTAATCATTACTTCGGTTTTTGCATATTCTTGAACTATCAATGTTAATAATTTTTGATAATCATATTCATCTAATATAATTTGAATGATGCCTTGCATCTTTTTAAAATTCATGTACCTTCCCCATTTCTCTTTTTTAAATTATTTACAACTAGCTCAATATATTTTTTATAATCTAAATAAAAATCTTCGATTGAGTTTTGCATAATTCTATTTTTATAATTTTCTTTAAATGAAGTTTCGATTTCTTTAAATGTCTTACCTTTTGATAGCAATGCAGAAATATATAAAATAACCATATTATTGAAATAGGAATAGCATATTCCTAAAATTGCTGAATGATTTGTACCTAAATATCTGTCTGCAATTTCTACATGATAATCTAGCAATTCTTTAAATAATTCTTTTCCTAATATTTCTTTTAGAATTTTATTAGTAGTCCTAGAATTTACATACATTTTTTCACCTCCTGAAGGTGATTATATTTCCAAGAGCTTAAAATACCTATTTGAGAAAAAAATAAAAAATATACCCATAAAAAAATACACTAATCTATTGCTAGATAAGTGCATCTAATTTTTTTATTTATTTTCTTCTATAACTTTTAATTTAACTATTTCGATATATTCTTTATATCTTTTATAAAATTCATTAATATTTTCTTCTATAAACATTGATTTTCCTGCAATGTTATACCAATTAATTCTTTTTGATAATTCTTCTTCTTTGCATCCTCGTGCTAGTTCCACTCCAATTATTGAAATAAGTGACATATTTACTTCTACCATTTTTATTGCTATGTCAATTTTTATTTCTCTAAACATTTTATCTACATCTTTAAAAAGTAAATCTGATAGCTCTTTGAACTTTTTTTCTCCTAATATATTTTTTAATGTATTAACATATGATTTATCCATATTCTTCACCTCATCATAAGTTTAATACATTTTTATATTAGTTCATAGTTGAGAAAAAAATTTTTAATTACCCCTAAATTTTCAGTTTCACTATTTTTTATTTACAATTATCATAATATTCTCTTAAACCTAGATATTTATTATTCCAGTATTCAGCTTTTTTGTTTAGACCATATGTATATATAATAAAATTATTTTTTACTGTATCTGTATCTTCAGCTGTATAATCCTCTCTTAAATCCATTACATCATCATACAAATATAATGCTGGTCTATTTTCATAATATGTAGTATCTAGTCTAAAGTAATCATATTTTTTTAAACTTTTACAATATCTAATTGTATCTAATAATACTTTCTTGCCATAACCTTGTCTACGAAATTCTGGTAAAATGGCAAACCAATCAAGCCATATTGTATCTTCATATTCTTTGTAAAAGTCAACTCCAGTTATTCCAATTAAATTATTATCATGATAAACTAAAAACGAGCAATTATTATCAGCTCTATTTTTGATTATAATCTGGATCAGATGTCCATATTTCTTTTTGTATTTTAAATGCTATTTCTAAATTATCCATATCTACTGGTATGTATGTTAATCCATATAAAGAATCCATTATTATTACCTCTCATTTTATTTTTTATTACATCAAATCATATAACAAAAGAAAATATATGAAAGAGGGTGTTCTGATAAATAGAACTCCCCCTAATCCAGATTTAAATTTATTAAATTCTTAATATTCAATTTCAATTAAACTTTCTGCTAGTGGTGAATCGTCTGAATTTTTTTCGTATAGATTAACTTTATCTAATGGTCTTTCTTTGTCTAATACTCTTAAGAATACGCTTGTTTCTTTTTCTCCCAGTAATAAATTGGTTGCTTGTTCACTGTCATATGAAATACCCTTCGTTTTTAATCTCATCTCGTTGCCTCCTTACTATTTCATCCACTCTTTAAAAGTTACTTAAAATTGTTTTATTAAATCTGGAAAATAATTTGATTTTTTATAATGTATATCATATTTTCTTATAATTTTCAATATTAGCCTTGTATATTAGATATTCTATACATCATGGTATATACATTAACCTTTCTACTATTATATATATGAGAAGAGCAGAGATTTTGTTTTTTTTAATCCCTGCCCTATTAACATTTCCAATATCAGATTCCATATATACCATTTTTTAAAAGTTCTAACATATTGGAAAAGTGTTTCTTTTTCTTTGTCATCTGCCTTTACAAGCAATGATATTACCTTCTTTAGTATCTCAACATTTTGAGAATCTCCAACTACTTCTACTAACAACATAAATAATTCACTATCATTTTTGTTGGCAGTAACTAATTTCTCAAAAGCCATTATATATTCATCTCTCATATCATAGTTCATCATTTTAAGTAACTCATTATAGTCTACATCAAGCACAGTAGCTAAACGAATTAATTTTTCTCTACTTAACTTTTTCTGACCTGATTGAGCTTGGCATAGAGTTACATTTGTTACCCCTACTTTGTTAGCAATCTGTTGTTGCTGAATCTTTCCATTCTTCCGTTTTTCATTCATTAATTTTTCTAAATTATTAGACATAAATTTATCCTCCTGCATTTTTTACTATACAATATTTTAGCATATTTTATGTAAAATATCAAACGAAATGCTACTCTTAAATTTCTCTAAATTGATTCGTAAATTGATTTTTATGCTAAAAAATGGTATAATTAAGATAACTTTGAGGTTTGCAAATAAAGAGGAGGAACAAATATGACACAGTTAGCACTTAAAGAAAAAACAATGGAAGAATTAAAAGAACATCGGAGCAAAATCCTCAATGAGTTTTTGCTAATAACGGAAGACATCGAAAAGAAACTCAGAAAATTTTATGATCCTGATGATGGTAGAGGTACAATTTTTGCTGGTGAAGATGAAGCCACAAATACAATTTATTTTGTTGCTATATCTTCGCAAAAGATTGCTGATATGTTAGAAAATTTGTCTAGCATAAGAAATGAAGAAAATCCTTTACAAATTTTCAACCAGCTTTTGTTGACACCTTCTACACAATGGAAGAATTTTCTGCAATGCAAGGGTGCATTAAGAAAGATTGAGAGTCTTTGTGCTGAAGATTCAAAAATCGAAACGGCATTAGCTAACATTAAATAAGCAAAAACTCTTGACCAAAAGACCTAGTAAAAATTTACATGGTTTTTTGGTCTTTTTCTATATATTTATTATTTTTAATATTTATATTTATAAAGATTGAAGAAAGTATAGATAATATGAAAATTATAATAAATACTTTTTCTCCTATAAAAGAACTAATGATAGCAAGTAAAGGAAAAACAATTACTTCTGTAAAACATAAGCTCATTTGTCCTACTGCTGATAAAAGGTCATTGTCTTCTTTAGATTCTTTAATAATATTTTGTATTGAAGTATTAATTGAAGTTTCATATACTTTTTCAAAGTTATCATTTAATACTTTATTAAATGCAATCGTTACTTTATTTTTTGCAAATAAAAATACACTCGTTATAATAACTTTTATAATTGTTACTAAAGTATTTGATTTACTTATATTTTTATCTGTGTATTTTCCAATTAATGATACCGTAATTACTTGTAATAATAATGATATTATTATAATTGAAGAAAATACTGAAAAATCTTTAACAGCAATAAATAAATATAAAGGAACGTATTGCCTTTCTATTATATGGCTAGTTCTTAAAGCATAAATAATTTTATATCTACTTTTTGATTTTATTATATATTTCATTGATGCTTTGAAAGCATTTGTTTTATTTTCGACTTTATAATCTATCTTTCTTATAAATATATATTGTAGTAAAAAGAATATAGCGATCACAGTAAATAAAATTATATTATTGTCTGAAATTACTCCCCAAGCAACTAGACCACTTGCTAAAGCTACTGCTATTATTTTAGAAATATTTATTAAACTGTTATATCTTCCTCTATGTTCTGTTTCAACATATCTGCTTGACAATGAATCAGTAGATGGGTTAGATAATCCCATAAAGCCCATTGCTAATATAAATATAACAATATTTTTATAAATATTTGTTCCATCTATCATCATATATGCACTTATAATACTAAAAATGTTAGAAATTAGTATACATTTTGCAATACCAAATCTTGACGATATACTAACAAATAATGGTGTTAAAAGTCCTGTGATTCCAAATCTTAATCCATATATAAGTAAAATAAGCCATATTGGTATTCCACTTTTATATAACATGACTGTTCCAAATGTTTCACTTAGTGCATTTGCAAAACTATATGATACATTAGCTAAATACATATATTTGTACTCTGGTTTGTAAAAATATTCTTTCATTTATTGCTCCTAATTATAAATTATCTTTTATTTCTGGAAATAAATCATATAAATTATATGCTAATAAATTATCAAAATAATCTTTCAATTTATATGTTTCTTTAACATGATATTGTGTATTTGTATATGCTCCTTTTCTATAAATTAGATCTATTAATCTTTTATCTATTGTATATACCTTTCCTCCTGGTGGACACATTAAATCACATAGATTAATTATCTTTTCTTCTATTGTATATTCATGATTTTTAATAAAGTTAGTTAAAAATGGATTCTCATTAATATCTGGAATTCCTCCAGCAGTACAAATAATATCATTATTCAAATATGAATGTGTTAAACAGATATTGCAATAATCTTCATCATAACCTTTTTCTTTTAGATAATTATATCCTCTCATAACATGACCATGAATTTCTCCATTATATTTTCCAATATCATGAACATATCCAATTGCTATTGTTTTATCAACATCTATATTATAGCCTTTTTCTTCTAATGCTTTAGCGATTTTTCCAGCTGTATCTCCAACGCAAATACAATGGTCTATCCATTTATCAGTTACTGTTTTTCCTCTATAACTTTCTACTATTTCTTTAGCTTCTTTGCTTGTTAATTTCATATTAAAAAACTCCTTTTTATATTCTATTTCAGTTGTTAAATTATCTTTTTATAGTTTTTAAATCATTTTTATAAACAGCATATATTCCAACTAGTAATAAAATTAAATCACCTAAAACCATAAACCAACTTTGGTAAAAAATATAATAAGTGCCATAGAATATTCCTGTTGTTATCCCAGATATTCTAACTAATCTCATATCTGATTGCCATAAGCAATATGTTCTAATTATAGAACCAATTGTTGGTAGCAGTGATATTAAGCCATTCCATGTCAATAAGCAATTTACTATGATTATTCCTTCAAAGAAAATTAATATAAATAGATAAATTCTTTTATTTATTTTATTTTTATTGATAAATATAAATGTTCTAATAAAATTTATAATACTTAATACTGCTCCTGTATATGCAGAAATTATAAAATCATAAACTGCCTCAAAAAAGCAATTTAAAGATTGAACACATAATGATTTTTTTCTTTCCTTAATACAAATACTTATAACTAATGCTAAAAATGCTAATATACTAAATATCATTTTTTACTCCATTTCATAGATTTTTATTTGACAATTACTCAAATTAGGATTTCGTATTAGTCCATCACTATCCATTCCTTCAAAATATCCATTTATAGCTCTTATTGTTCCACCATGTGAAACTAATAAAATATTTTTATCATTATATTGTCTTTTTATATTATCTAGCAAATTCCAAACTCTCTCACATAAATCATATAAAGGTTCTATTTCTTTATATTTTAAATTAATATTATAATTATTTAATAAATTAGAATTAATTATATCATCTTTTATAAGTTTCCTAACTTGTCCTTCAAAAATTCCATATCCTCTTTCTTCTAAAGATTTATCAAAAATGATAGGACAGTTAAGTGCTTCATTAATGATTTCTGCTGTTTTTCTTGCTCTTTTTAAAGGTGAGCTTATAATTAAATCAATATTATAGTCTTTGATGATGCTTTTTATTTTTAGTGCTTGTTTAGTTCCTTCAGTATTTAATTCAATATCTGTTTTTCCTTGAATTCTTCCTTCAATATTCCAGTTCGTTTGACCATGTCTTATAACATAAATTTTCATATTAACAAATCCTTTTTGACTAATTTATCATAGCAATTTCATAATTCTATTTATCGATTCTACAAAATTATTACCATCTATACAATAGATTTTAGAATTATGGCTTGTATCTCGTATAAAATCCATTTTCAATAATTTCTTGCATACTTTTTCTCCATGCTCTGTACTTGCATCTGCCATTATTTTTATTATCTTGATGTTTCTATCTATTAGTAGTTTATATAAATCAATACATCCTTTTAATAGTGTTTTTATTACACGATAGTTATTTCTATAATTTTTATTTATTGATATAGAAGATAAGTAAAGATAATATTCTTTATTACCTTCATATATTTCTATTTGAGAATCTATTACATCAGCTTCATTCATTTTATTGTTATAAATATCATAAAAAGTTCTCTTATTCAATGGTAGTATATTTACACTTGCAATTACTTCATTATTACTATTTCTAACACCTATACAAGTTAGATTATTTTTTTGATACCACTTCAATACTTCTTCAGCTGGTGTTATATTATCATTTGGAAAATATGAATGTTCAATATTTTCCATTACTTTAAAATCTTCTAAATTAAATTTATAATCTATTTTTAGTTCTTCCATTTTTAGTGTTTCCTATCTTTTATTACTTTGAATTCTTTATTTTTTAATACTTTTACTAATTGTTTAATATCTTTTATTTCTTCTGTTGTTACGATTCCACCTCTTGCTAAATCTTCAAAATTATATAATTTTGGAAGTGAATATTCGTAAATCTTTTCATTGTTATATAAAAAGTCTTGGTCTATTCCATATAC